>NZ_JBQHVY010000002.1:0-282595 GCF_052064255.1 Oribacterium sp. HCP3S3_B9 | reverse complement strand
TTGATATCGGACATGCTGAGCATCTTCCTTTCCTCCCTTATCTATTGGTTGTGCTTTAGATAAAGGATAATTTTGATTGGTTGGTGTTTCAACGTGTCCTTTCCATTTATAGGGAATTCCTTTTCCAATTTCAGGGATTTTTATTTCCAATTACTAGTATTATTAGTTTACAACATACATGCTGCTGAGTCTCCTCTGTTGAAAGAACCTCGAGCTTCGGAACAGAGCGTAGAATCTGTTCTATTCCGAAATAGTAATCCGGATCACCGTGGATAGCAAATGCACCTTTCAGATTCAGTTTTTCGGTGTTTAAAAAATCAACAAGCTCATTTGCCGTAGCTCTGGTAAAACCTGTATTGATGAGATAAGCGTCAGCTTCTTTCAGAAGGATGACTGCGGTTACATTGAAACTGTTGTCATCTGTGCCGAACACATGAATCTTAAAATTCTCTGTGGATAATGTTTTTCTCATTGATTTGTTCCTTTCTCCTGTCATCAGACATCAGTCCATGATTTTCAGTGTGCCTTTGTGAAGAAGTTCAGCCCTTTTACCGCGCGCATTCTCATCCGGCCAGGTCATAAAGGCATAAACCCTGCCATTTGCAAAATCTGCAATCTGGGATACTACAAGACCGGACGCCTCAATCCAGTTGACCATGTATTTTCCATCGCCGCATAAGAAGTATACGGCTCGTCCTCATGTGCCGGAGCGCCCTCGGCGGTCTTTGAGAGTGCGTCCCAATGCAGTTTATTCTCACTGAGATAGGTAATTACAAAGTGGTAGCCTGTCTCATAATCTACATCGACCTTTTTCCCCTTAGTAAATTCATAAATAGACATCTTTGTTTTCTCCTTTGTTGATGTTAAAAAGCTGAAATACTATTAAAAGTAAAACAAGTATTGATTTAATACTACACTTACTATATAGCATTTACAGAAATTAAAAAGTACGATTTTTTTGGTGACCAAGTCACCTGAAAATTACCGCCTGGGGAAAAATCGGTCTCTGATATTTGAAAAAGTTCGGTCGGTGTAATTTTTAATGCGGGGAAACACAGGCAGGTGTATAATGGTTGCAGGATCGATCTTTCCTGCAGCCATTTTCTGATGAGCTGACCCGGAAGGATGACAGAACAAGAAAAGGCGTAAGTTTCAATAAAAAAAGGAGGCGCGCAGTGGGAAAACATTTATCAGAAAGCATCCGTGTTCCAATTGAGGCAGACAATCCTGCCATCCGCCGCATAGAAAATATCTGTATTAAGTGTGGTCAGTGCAGAGACATCTGCCGGGATTATATCAGCGTGCTCGGCTATTATGACCTGTCAAAGACCAACGACACTGCCGTCTGTATCCATTGCGGCCAGTGCGCGAATGTCTGTCCGGTCAGCTCGATAACAGAGACACCGGAGATGGACGCCGTAATAGCCGCAGCAAAGGATCCGGATAAGGTTCTTATCGTCAGTACATCACCATCCGTCAGGGTTTCCCTGGGCGAAGCTTTCGGAATGCAAAGAGGAAGCTTTGTCGAAGGAAAGATGATAGCACTCCTCCGGAAACTGGGCGCAGATTATGTGCTCGACACAAATTTCGCGGCAGATATGACGATTATGGAGGAGGCCAGCGAACTTGTGGAGAGGCTTACAACGCACAATAAGCCACTTCCTCAGTTCACATCCTGCTGTCCGGCCTGGGTGAAGTTTGCCGAGATCTATTACCCCGAGCTTTTGCCGAATATTTCGTCCGCAAAGAGCCCTATAGGGATGCAGGGTCCTACGATCAAGACCTATTTTGCAAAGAAAATGGGGATAGATCCAAAGAAAATTGTAAATGTGGCGCTGACGCCCTGTACCGCTAAAAAATTCGAGATCCGCCGCGGAGAAATGAATGCTTCCGCCAGGTATCTGAATCTTCCCGGTCTCAGAGATATGGATCATGTCATCACAACGCGTGAGCTCGCAGACTGGGCGAAAAAGGCTGACATTGATTTTTCAACGCTGGAGGATTCAAAATTCGACAAGCTGATGGGAGAGGCCTCCGGCGCAGGCGTAATCTTCGGCAACACAGGCGGCGTCATGGAGGCTGCCGTCCGCACTGCCTACGAATTTGTCACACATGAACCTGCTCCAAAGGAACTGTACACACTCGAGCCCGTCCGCGGCATGCAGGAAATCCGTGAAGCGGCCGTAGAAATCGGAACACTGCGCCTTCAGCTGGCCGTGATCTATGGCACATCGAATGTCCGCAGATTCCTTTCCATGGCAAAGGAATCCGGAAAACATTATGATTTTATTGAGGTCATGACCTGTCCGGGAGGATGCATTGGCGGCGGAGGACAGCCGAAAGCCGATGTGGAAGAGCGCAGAACTATGGTGGATTCCCGTATTGAAAGTCTTTACAAGCGGGATGCGCAGATGAAGTTGCGAAAGAGTCATGAGAATCCAGAGCTGAAGCAGCTGTACGAAGAGTTTTACAGAAAGCCTCTCTCGCCGATCGCTGAAGAAATGCTCCATACATCCTACACGGACAGGAGTGGGCTGCTCGGTGAAGATGCCGGAAAATATAAGACACTACTGACATTTGACGTAGATGGAGCAGAAGCGAAAAACGGTGCAGCAGCCTTTTTCGGAGAAGAAACAGGCAAAAATGCAAGGTCAGAAGGCACCGGCGATTATGAGGAAGTGACAACGCCCGGATCTGCAACACGAAAATGGAAATGTCGTGTCTGCGGTTATATCTATGAAGGAGATAATCCGCCGGCTGAGTGTCCGATTTGTCATAAGGACAGCTCCTACTTCGATCCTGTTAAGAAGTGGAAGTGCCGCATTTGTGGTTATATCTGCGAGGACGTCAATCCACCGGCTGAGTGTCCGATCTGTCACAAGGACAGCTCCTACTTCGATGAGATCGAATGACACCGTGACCGGCGCGCAGTCACCAGCGCGCCGGTCACAATGTGCTGAATCAACAATGAGGATGACAAAAGAAATGGTCCAGGCAGATTTGGATGCCCTGCCGGAATCTTACAGAACAAAAGATGTGGATGCCCTGATCATGCGATATGTAAAGAATAACGCCGATGTATCTGCCCTGCGTGGGTATGTGCTGACCGAGCAGCAGTTTCATCGCATCTATTTCTATGTGACACTGGATCAGATCGGAAGCGTGAATGATCGGATGTCATTTATCAATCACAACCTGTTGTTTGATGACTAGTGGCATACTGACGAACTGATTAAATATGTTGCGGACCTGGATTTTAAAACAGCCCTATCCTATGCGGGAAAATATGTGCTTTCAGACCATCCGTTTATCCGCAGATGGGGATATGCCATGTACATGGGAGGACAGACAATGAAAATTGAACATATCGCCATGTATGTCAATGATCTGGAAAAGGCGAGATCCTTCTTTATGCAGTATCTGGGTGCCAGATCAAACGAAGGATATCATAATCCAAAGACAGATTTCCGGTCATATTTTCTTAGTTTTGATGACGGTGCCCGCCTCGAGATCATGAATAAGCCGGGAATGAAAGATGAAGAAAAAGCGCAGGCGCGCACCGGATACATTCATTCGCTCTGAGATGTCCAGAGAGCTGTTTCCTTTATATTTGTAGTTCTGAACGATCAGAACCGCAGATCAGAAACGGATAACTTCCGGCTCTGCTGTAAAGCTGCAGATCTCCGCTGTCGCATTCTTCAGGTAGAAGACAGCCGTATTACCGTCACCTGCGGCATACATAGACTTCAGGCTGGGATTGGCATCCAGCATAGACTGCTGTGCCTCTATCCGCTCGTCGTGTACTGCCTCTGCGTTCAGGCGGATCCACTTGCCGTCGGCCATCCCACTGATCGCAATCTGCGGATGAGCCAGCATCTGCTTTGCCACCTTCTTCTTCAGACCTGTCTGGATGTACAGTTTTCCTTCAAAAATATTCTGTGCGCCGAACGGGCGAACCTGCGGATTACCTTCCTCATCGACCGTTGCAAGATACCAAACGCCGGCCTTTTTTAAAAACTCAAGTACTTTCTCCATTTCTGCCTCCTTCATGCATTAGCATTTGTCTCAAATATTGTCTCAAATAAATAACCTGTCATTGCCATAGATCCCAGATTGCAGATATTGTTGAAGACCTTTACCTGATTTCCCTCCGTCGCGCCAAGGCAGTAGAGGAGGGGAAGAAAATGATCCGGTGTCGGCACAGCATAGGACGCATCCTGCAGCTGATCATAACGAATCACAATGTCCTTTTTCGCTGATAGAACTGCATCCGTGATTTCCTTATTAAAGCGCAGTGTCATCGGTGTGCCGCCGTCATTGTCCCATTCCACACGCATCAGGTTATGCACGACATTTCCACTGCCGAAGATCAGGTATCCCTCATCCCTCAGCGCTGTGAGTTTTTTGCCGATCGCATAGCTCTGTGCAGCGGAGAGCCTTCCGTTTACGGAGAGCTGAACCACAGGGATATCGGCCTTTGGAAACATATGTACCAGAACCGTCCATGTGCCGTGCCCGGAGAAAACTACCGGCATTCTTGTACTCATGATGTTTCCCTTCCTGCCATCTAATTTTTTGAAAAAATATCAGATGCGCTTTAAATCGTTGACATAGTCAATTAATTGAAGTAACTTAAGAATATCACATAGAGTGCAATCGTCAATCAGGATTTTTTACAGGACTAAGTCATTTTCAAGTGACTGGATACTGAAAATACAAGCAAGTTAATGAATAACCGCGTAAAGGCCGTGCAGAGTGTTCTCCCAAGTATGCCTTAATCTATCATTATTCCGACAGTGAAGGAGATATGCAGAAATGGAAATAGAACAAATAGAAGAGACGACAAAAAAGCAGGGAAAGGAATTGTTCGGCATCTGTCCTTATGTCACCACGCAGACAGTGCTGCAGGGGAAATGGGCAATTCTAATCCTTTATCAGTTGGAAAATGGTCCAGTGCGCTTCAATGAATTGCTCCGTAGAATTGATATCGCCCAGGGAACACTTTCCAACCAGCTCAAATACCTGGAAAAAGAAGGGATGATCCGCCGCAATGTGTACACGGAAGGCGTACTGCGCGTGGAATATGAGCTGACACCGATCGGAGAGAAATTCAGAACAGTATTGCAGTCGATCGAAAAATGGGGGAATGAATATATCACTTATCTGAAAGCAAAAAATGCATCAACAGATAATGAATAAAGAGTTATGGAGAATAAAAATGTTCATTCTCGATTACATATTCTGATTCTTTGCTGAATGCAGTATATCCGGCTCTTCAAGATTGATCATGCATTCAAGGATTATTCTCAATATTATTTTATCAAGGGAGCCTTAAACACAACTATGGGTAAATTTTACTTCGTCCGGCACGGCCAGACAGTATGGAACGTTGAAAATAAGATCTGCGGCGCAACAGACAGTCCCCTGACAGAGCTGGGGCATGAGCAGGCCAGAGAGACAGGAAGAATCCTGAAGCTGAAGATGGATGCCGGAGAAATCACCATCGATGAAATCCTGACATCACCGCTCAGCCGTGCCTATGATACGGCAAAGGAAATTTCTGTGATGACCGGTGTGCCGATGCGGATCGAGCAAAGGCTCATTGAACAGAATTTCGGCAAATGGGAGGGAACCGCCCGAGACGGAAAAGAGTTTGCCAGAGCAAAGCAGAACTTCTGTGACAGCTTTGACGGCGGCGAATCCATGATGCGAATGTCACAGCGCATCTACAATCTGATCGATGATCTGAAAAGGGATCCGGAGAAGACATATCTGCTCGTTGCACACAACGGCATTTCCAGAATTATCGAGTCATATTTTCATGACATGACGAACGAGGAGTTCGCTTCATTCGGTATCCGCAATGCACAAGTGCGGGAATATGATTTCTGATGCCTTTATCCGTTCAGTTGTCTCGAAAATCAGCAGATTGCAGATAAGTTGTGCAGAATTGAAATTGTATGTGCACAGTGGATTTCAGAGGTATGCAATGATTATCAACACAGGAAGCCGAACGGACATCCCAGCCTTCTTTTCGGACTGGTTCTATAACCGCATTCGCGAGAGATATGCCCTTGTCAGGAACCCATATAATCCGGTCTCCGTGACAAAATACAGGTTGGACCCGTCAGTTGTGGATGTCATCTCTTTTTGCACAAAAAATCCAATTCCTATGCTGAACAGGATCCATGAACTGGACGCATTCCGCACTTTCTTCATGGTGACCATCACTCCTTACGGGACGGAGATAGAGCCGCATGTTCCGGAAAAGAAGAAGGTTATGAAGGCCTTTGCTGCTCTTTCCCGTTACGCCGGCCGAAGGAGTGTCATCTGGAGGTACGATCCGGTCTTTATTTTCGGAAAATATACGGTTGATTTCCACAAACGGACATTCGCTGAGATGGCTGGGAAATTAAAGCCCTATACCGATCAGTGTGTAGTGAGCTTCCTTGATCTGTATGAAAAGACAAAGCGCAATTTTCCAGAGGCATCGGCAGTTCTGATGTCCGTACAGAATGAGCTGATCGATTCTTTCAATATGACCGCTGAAAGGCTGGGTATGCAGATTCACCTGTGTCTGGAAGACAGATCCCTTGTCAGAAGCCATGTGGATGCAGAAGGGTGTTTTTCTAAGAAGGTCATTGAAAATGCCATAGGAAAGAGACTTCTCGTGCCAACCCATTCCCCTGCACGGCAGGGGTGTTCCTGTCTCCTTGGCGCTGATATTGGCGAGTACAACACCTGCGGACACGGCTGCCTTTATTGCTATGCCAACTACGACCAATCCGCTGTTCTCCATAATATGAGTCAGCATGATCCTTCGTCTCCGCTGTTAATCGGACATCTCACAGAGCATGATATTGTACACACTGCCAAACAGGCGTCCTGGATTGACAGACAGATGAGCATCTTTGACCTTCTCTAGAGCTCCCTCTACACAGCAAAATGATCGTAGATGTAGAACATTAAACATTGATCCTGTGGAATCACGATTGGAAAAGTCGCGGGTAGAAAGATTCTTATACCGGCTCTACGTGGCCCGAAGAGGTACTCATTTTTCAGAATCAATCTGAGAAGGGGTGCCTCTTTTTATATGCGCGCCGGCTTCTAGGTATGCGTGATGGGAGGAAAAGAATATGAGCAAAGTAATCGCAGTAGCAAATACAGTGCTAGTGATGACAGAAAAAGCCGCCTGTTTCAGCAGGCGGCTTGACTGTAATTATGTCAGCAGGTTGTCAAGATCACGCTTGGCGTACAGAGCACGGCGAATTTCCATTGTGTCGCCAATGACAACATAGAATATTGAAAAGTTTCTTACATTGATTCGGTAGTAAGGATGAGGCCTGGTTTTCGATGACGGATAGGGTGCGAAAGCAAGCGGAGTCTCAAGCCGTTTATTGATCGCAATCTCAATATCATCAATCAGACGGAGAGCAGCATCAGGATTATGCAGATGGTTCGCAATATAATCTGTGATCTCATCCAGGTCTTCCTCAAAGAGGGGAAGGAAAGACAGATTATACTTTTGCGTGCTCATTGATTCTTCTCCTTGCTCTGCCGAAAACATCTGAAGCAGAATACCGAACGGTAGTTTGTTCGGCAGCGGCATCAGCCTCATCCAGTTTCTGCTCGATGTTATCTGTGAGTTCGGAGTATTGTTCAATGCTCATGAGCACCATCGTTCCATAACCATTCTTTGTAAGAAACACAGGCGCGTTGGAATTAGTAACTGTTTCCTCAATCTCTGGAAACTTATTTCTGAGATCTGAGACAGGACGAATGTTGATCATAGTGGCACCTCCTTTATAACACTACATTATCATTATTTTATCAGAATCACAATAAAAAACTAAAAGCCAATGGGGCAGATGTCAGAGAAAAAATTCATTCTCTGGCATCTGCATTTTTTAAGGAGAATCTGATGGCAAGAAAATCAAGGTACATGGGGTATAAGAACGCAGCGAGAACTATGAGAAATGCACCAGAAGTACCGAAGCGGGGAACCGCGCACGAATCAATCCGCCAGCGGCTCCGGTACTGGTTCGGAGAACAGCGGAAATCAGACGGGAAGCGATACGGAGAATTCTGGGAAACCGGATTCAGGAGAGAATACAGCGTCACCGGAGTCAACTGCGAATCTCGTTGATGAGACGAAAACGAAGCTGACGGAGATGAATTCTCTCGGCTGGTGGCTTCCGATCGTCTATGAGGAGGGCTATACCACAGAAAATACGGTCGTCACGGTCGACGGCGTAGACGTGACCAGTGCACTGACGAAAGTGACGGATGATGGAAGCATTGGCAAACTCGCACTGCAGCGCACGCCGGGGACGATCCGCATCCGCAGTACAGAAGATGCCGATAAGTACGAGACGATCGCTCTGAGTGAAGCGACGACGGAAACGGAAAATACGGACGCGAATGATAAGACCGAGGACGGCGCATGCAAGCTACGCACCGGACGCCATCATGAAGGAAGATGAGAGCGGTACGGTGTCTATTATGTTTAATTACAACACGGAGGACGAGAAGACCTGGTTTGATGGCATCGAGAAGCTCGCGCTGGTGTCCTATGACGAGCAGAAGAGGACGCTCAATGCGGATCTTCAGTTCGACATGAAGAAGAACGTTCTGCATGGCAAGGGCCATGTCGGTGAGCTGGAGATTCCGATGGGACAGACGAATTTTCGGAACAATGGTCGCTATTATGTACGCGTGACGTCGAGTGCAGGCGAGACCACGCTGGTTCCGATCCATGTGGTCAATGAGAAAAGCCGAAGCTCACACTGAAGGAGACCGCGCAGTCCGGAAAGAATCTGCATTTTGCGGTCAGTGATCTCGTATATGGCATCACTTCGCCAGTGGAGCTAGTCAACCTGAAGACGCCGAATGGCGACATCGAGGAGCTTCAGAAATTTGATGACTGGTATCTGCTGAGTCAGGATCTGTTTGTACTTTACAACGATAAGACAGATCATCTTGCGACGAAGGGAAAGTATACACTGACGATTTATGCAAACGGATTCCAGACCTTCTCGAAGAGCTTCGGTGTGACAAGCGGAGAGGCGTCCGGGGAGAATGCGAAGTCGGCATGAAAGAGCAGAAGTACCTCGATTCGATGACCCTTCGTTCGCTGGAGGATGAAGATGCGGAGCTCAGATATGTGTATGAGAAGGGTGTTTCCAGCCGCGATGATGTGTACTATGAGGTTTCAGGAGACGGAAAGTCAGTGACACTTCATCAGGTACAGCCGGGCGAGTATGAGCTTACGCTCTATGCGAAGTACTATGAGAATACAGCAGTGAGCTGTGAATTTAAGGTTGAAAAGGAAGCGGAAGAAGAGACACCGGATGAGACGAGTATCGATATCCGCGTTCGGGCTATACGAAAGGAAAACGGATTTTTTACCAGTGGATATGTCATTCAGTTCAGCTACGACGATGGAAGCGGCATCACTGGATCCGATCTCGAAAAAGCACTGGAAACGTATGTAAAGAGTATTGATTGCGTTACGGTCGGCACGACCGAGTATTCGGCAGCTTCATCCAGCTTCAGCTTCGGAGACGATACGTTCTTACCATTTACCTATGACAGTACCTATGGAAGCCAGAAGGACAGCCTTCTTCTTTCGTTCAGCGGCTTTGATAAGAATGGTGATACCAGCGTCGCCATCAGCGCAGGAGAGAGTTATCCGGAAATTGAATTTGTAATCGATCAGAACGGAAAGCTGAAACAGGCGGCGACGTCTGAAAACACCGGTTCTGAGGAAGTGAAGGCATCGGATGAAGAAGCTGTTTCTGAAGGAGATGTACTTGCGGCCGATGACACGGTAATCTCCGGAAAAGCAGATACAGAGGTGAATACAGCGGCAAAGACAGAGGTAAATGCAGAGGCTGAGAAAAGAGAGACAGGTACTGCGATGAAGACCGAAACCTCAGATGACGCAAATGACGCAGAGGACGAGGGGCAGGAGGAAGATGAAAAGAAAGCGCCTTCAGATGATGCTGAGCAGAAAGATGAAATGATTGCGTCTTCAGCTAAGACGGAGCAGAAGGATGCGAATCCAGAAAACTGAATAAGAATCAGAACCAACACCATCTGGCCTCCCGGAGAAATCCGGGAGGTTTTTATGTAAATTCCTTACCATCGACAGCATCATTTCGTCGTGCCTCTCCGGATGAGAATCGGCGTGATCTGCTTGTGCACCGGCTCAGTCAGAAGCTCAGGCTTCCGCTTTTTTCGCTCCTCCATCTGCTGAACGAGGAGCTCCATGGCCATATGCGAAATCTCTTCGATCTGCTGGCCCACGGTCGAGATCGGGATGATCGACTCGCTGGCGATCGGAGAGTCATCGAAACCGACGAGCTCGTAGCTGTCCGGTAGACAGCCATATTTCTGGATGATGATGTTCAGAAACATATTGGCGTAGGTATCATTTGACAGGAAGATGCCTTTCTTCTGATTCGAATACACCGGTTTCAGAGGTTCAGTTTCCTCTTAAGGAAACGAAGGAGCTTTCATTCATTACGGCTGCACCGGCGACCTCTACGCAGAATCCGAATGAGCGTGTGATTTTCCAGCGTCTCGAAGAAAAGACGAATGTCCATATCAAGTGGACCTGTTTCGTACAGGACCAGTTCTCGGATAAGAAGAACCTGGCACTCGTACAGTTCGGAAATCTCCCGGATGGACTGTTTAACGCGCAGATGAGCGATTATGATCTGCTTCGTTATGCGAAGCAGGGCATCATCATCCCGCTGGAAAATCTGATCGACAAGTACATGCCGAATCTTCAGGCGGTTTTCGAGGCTTATCCGGAGTACCGGACGATGTGTACCGCCCCGGATGAGGCGTATGATCGCCTCGGATGCTTCTCCGGTAGTGCCATCGAGGCAGATGGAAAGCATGTGCTGGTGTATACCGGTGTAACGAGAATTCATCTTTCGGATGGAAGTGAGCAGGAGCGTCAGAACCAGTGCATCGCCTTCGGTGATGGCGTGGACTATGTGAAGTATGAAGGAAACCCGGTCGTAAAGGGAGAGATGCTTCCAGAGGACTGCAGCCGGATCGATTTCCGTGATCCGAAGATCTGGAAAGAAGGAGATCGCTACTATCTGATCGTGGGAAATAAAAACCAGCATCAGATCGGTCAGGTCGTCCTCTTCTCCAGCGAGAATCTGACGGACTGGAAGTTTGAAACGATTCTGGCATCGAACGAAACAGGAAATGTCGGTACGATGTGGGAATGTCCGGATTTCTTCGCACTCGGTGATAAACGCGTGCTGATCTGTTCTCCGCAGGATATGAAGGCGCAGAAGTATGAATTCCATAACGGTCATAATTCTGTATACTTCCTCGGTGATTATGATACAGAAACACATACGTTCGTAAAAGAGGAGGCACGTCCACTGGATTACGGTATGGATTTCTATGCCCCACAGACGACAGAGCTTCCGGATGGTCGTCGTATTATGATTGCATGGATGAAATCCAGTGGCTGAGTGGAGAGCAGGACTTCGATGCAGGTGTTCGCTGGATTCGAGCGCGTTTTTCGATTCCACTGATTCTGGTTTCGATGGGAAGAGATGGAAGCCGTGCGTACTATCAGGATAAAATCGTAGAGGTGAAGCCTTTCCTTCAGCCGACGACGATCGAAACCACCGGTGCCGGTGACACCTTCTGTGCCTGTGTACTGCACTATATCCTGTTGCATGGATTACAGGAGTTAACAGAAACGGATCTCTGGGTGATGCTTCGTTACGCAAATGCGGCAGCATCCATCATCACGACACGAAAGGGCGCACTTCGTGTGATGCCGAAGCCAGAGGAAATCAAGCAGCTTCTGGATAATGCAGCGCTTTAATCACATACCATAAAACATCTGGCCATGCCGTAGTGATGCTACGGCATGGCTTTTCTGATGGAAGCAGGCATATGAAGCGGTGCTTTTTATGTACCGAAAAATAAACGGAAATCCTCTTCACAAAGATTTGAAAAACTGATATAAACAGGAATGTTTGCGTTCATTTCGGGTTATAGCTGAGAGGAATTCATGATGAAAAAGGCAATCAATATGACGGAGGGGCCACTGGCGAAGCAGATTCTCTTCGTGAGTCTGCCACTCGTGATGTCGAACCTGCTTCAGGTGCTGTTTAATATATCGGATGTTGCGATCGTCGGACGCTTCGCGGGCTCGACTGCACTCGGATCGGTAGGCTCGACGAGCATCTTCGTTACACTGTTTACAGGATTTCTGATCGGTCTCGGTGGTGGCATCAATGTGCTGGTTGCGCGCTATTACGGTGCCGGTCGTGCGAAAGACGTGAAAAAGACGGTCGGGTCGTCACTGATCATCAGCCTGATCGCCGGTGTGATCCTCCTGCTAGTCGGACTCTTCGGGTCGCCTGCATTGCTCAAAACCATCAACACGAAGCCGGATCTGCTGCCGGGTGCGGTCATGTACCTCCGGGTCTACTTCCTGGGTATGCCGGCGCTTGCACTGTACAATTACGGTAATGCGGTCTTCAGTGCGATCGGTGATACGAAGAAGCCGCTGATCTTCCTCGCGATCGCGGGCGTGCTGAATGTGATTCTGAATCTGTTCTTCGTCATCGTGTGTCATCTGAGCGTGGTCGGTGTCGCACTTGCGAGTGCGATTTCACAGTGTGTTTCCGCGGGACTGATCCTTCATGCCCTGACGAAGGTGCAGGACAGCTATGCGCTCCACCTGCGGGAGGTGAAGTTCGATCGGACGATCGGGCAGCGTGTGCTGATGCTCGGTGTGCCGGCGGGGCTTCAGAACGCCGTGTTCGCCTTCGCAAATCTGTTCATCCAGGCCGGCGTCAACTCCTTCGATTCGCTGATGGTAAAGGGGAACTCTGCGGCGGCCAATGCAGACAACCTGATCTATGATGCCATGGCCGCCTTCTATATGGTCTGCGCAAGCTTTATGAGCCAGAACTACGGTGCAGGCAAGGTCGATCGCGTGAAAAAGAGCTTCTACATCAGCCTGGCGTATTCCTTCGCCATCGGCCTCGTGCTCGGTGGCAGCCTGCTGCTGTTCGGACGCGAGTTCCTCGCACTGTTTACGACAGAGCCGGCCGTCATCGATGCCGGTATGTACCGAATCGGTGTCATGGGACTCGCCTACTGCATTTCGGCCTTTATGGACTGCACCATCGCCGCCTGCCGCGGCCTCGGTGAGACGGTCGTGCCGACCATCCTCGTCGTGCTCGGCTCCTGTGTGTTCCGTGTGATCTGGGTATATACGATCTTTGCCTACTTCCATACGATCCCGTCCCTGTACCTCCTGTATCCATTCTCCTGGGGACTGACGGCCATCGCAGAAATCATCTATTTCGTCCGAATCTATAAAAAAGCGATGCGGGTCTATCAGCATTAATAGAGAATTGACGAGAGTCGTCCGGACCGTCCCGGGCGGCTCTGTTTCTGTCTTAAGAATTTCGTAATGGGGTCTGACCCCATAAACTTCAGTTTAGAATCTGTTTAGAAAAATTTAATGGGGTCAGACCCCCCCCACATTAAATTTCGAGGGGGGGCAAGAATTAAATATTCATCTGGAAATGACATTCTTAAGAGTTATGCCGATGAAAACCGGGTGGAATGAGAAAAGGCGCTTTGGAAAAGTGACGAAATTACGTAAGTGTAAGCGCTTTATGTGACAAATCTGTCATAAACATCGGCAAAATGATGGACAAATTCTAAAGAAATTGTTAAAATACTATAAAGTTAAGAATTTCACAATTCATAATAATTTAAAAATACACAAAATTCGTGATGTTAAAGCCTGCTTGATCGAGGCTTTTTTTGAGCAGTAAGAAAGGATGCGATACAAATGAAGGAATTTTCTTATGTGATTAAGGATGAGATCGGACTGCATGCGAGACCAGCCGGATTACTGGTGAAGGAAGTGAAAAAGTTCGAGAGTGCGGTGACGCTTTCCTGCAAGGGAAAGACCGCAGCTGCCGGAAAGCTGATCGCCATCATGAGCATGGGCGTCAAGCAGGGTGATGAGGTGACCGTGCAGGTCGAGGGTCCGGATGAGGATGCTGCGTTCGAAGCGATGGAAAAGTTTTTCCAGAATAATCTGTAATTCATCGATCGATATAGAATCTGAGAGGACAGAAAATGGAAAAGTACATCGGAAAGTCCGTTTATAAGGGAACGGCGATCGGTCCGATCAATGTTTTGAAGAAGCGTGATGGCATCGTGAAGCGCCAGCATATCGAGGATGTCGCGGCAGAGCTCGAGCGTCTCGAAGCAGCGAAGGCGCAGGCACAGACCCAGCTGGGCGCGCTCTATGAGAAGGCGCTCCAGGAGGTCGGTGAGGTAAATGCGCAGATCTTCGAGGTGCATCAGATGATGCTCGAGGATGAGGACTACCAGGATGCGATCCACTCGATGATCGAGACGGAGGAGGTCAATGCGGAGTACGCGGTGGCGGTCACTGGAGATAACTTCGCCGAGATCTTCGCGAATATGGACGATGAGTACATGCAGGCGCGTTCCGCGGATGTGAAGGATATCTCGAATCGTCTGATCCGGAACCTGAGTGGTGAGGAGGAGCTCGACTGGGCGCATATGGAACCGTCCATCATCGTGGCAGATGACCTGACACCGAGTGAAACGGTGCAGATGGATAAGCGTAAGATCCTCGCGTTCGTCACCGTCCATGGCTCGACGAACTCCCATACCGCGATCCTCGCGCGTATGATGAATATCCCGGCGCTGATCGGTGTGCCGGTGGAGCTCGACCGTCTCCACTCCGGTACGATGGGTATCGTCGATGGCAAGGATGCCGTGTTCTGCGTGGATCCGGATGAGGCAGCCATCGCTGCTGCACGCGAGATGCAGGCGAGGGCGGCAGAGCAGAAGCGGCTGCTTGCAAACTACAAGGGACGTCCTTCAGTGACGAAGAACGGCCGTAAAGTAAATGTATATGCGAACATCGGCAGTGTTTCGGATGTAGCATATGTACAGGAAAATGACGCGGAGGGAATCGGCCTTTTCCGGAGTGAGTTCCTGTATCTCGGAAAGACGGCGCTGCCGGACGAAAATGAGCAGTTTAATGCATACCGCCAGGTACTGCAGACGATGGGCGGAAAGAAGGTCATCATCCGAACGCTCGATATCGGTGCGGATAAGAATGTCGATTACCTCGGACTCGGAAAGGAAGATAACCCGGCGATGGGCTACCGTGCGATTCGTATCTGTCTGAAGCAGCCGGAGGTGTTTAAGACCCAGCTTCGTGCACTTCTTCGTGCGGCGAAGTATGGAAATCTCGCCATCATGTATCCGATGATCATCTCGACCGATGAGGTACTTCGGATCAGGGAAATCGTCGCGGAGGTGGCCGCGGAGCTCGAGCGGGAGCAAATCCCGTATGCGATTCCGGAGCAGGGGATCATGATCGAGACCCCGGCAGCGGTGATGATGAGTGCAGAGCTTGCAGAGCTCGTCGACTTCTTCAGTATCGGCACCAACGACCTCACGCAGTATACACTTGCGATCGATCGCCAGAATGAGAAGCTGGACGATTTCTATAATCCACATCATGAGGCGGTTCTTCGGATGATTCAGATGACCATCGACGGCGCGCATAAGGCAGGCAAGTGGGCCGGCATCTGCGGTGAGCTCGGTGCAGACACGACACTGACAGAGCGTTTCGTCGAGATGGGAATCGATGAGCTGAGCGTCGCACCATCCATGGTGCTCAGCGTGCGCAGTAAGATTTGTGAGATGGAGTAAGGGGGTAGAAATCATGAGAATTTATAGAGCGAAGGACTATCTGGACATGAGCCGTAAGGCCGCAAACATCGTTTCTGCACAGGTGATTATGAAGCCGGACTGTGTACTCGGCCTCGCGACCGGATCCACACCGATCGGCTTATACAAGCAGCTGGTGGAGTGGTATCAGAAGGGTGATCTCGATTTCTCCGAGGTTCGCACCGTGAACCTCGACGAGTATAAGGGGCTGACACGTGACAACGACCAGAGCTACTACTACTTCATGCATGAGAATCTGTTCGATCATGTGAATCTCCCGGTGGAGAGCACACATCTTCCGAACGGCATGGAGATGGATTCCGAGAAGGAGTGCAAGCGCTACTCCGCACTCATTAAGTCCATGGGCGGTATCGATCTGCAGCTCCTCGGCATCGGCCATAACGGACATATCGGTTTCAACGAGCCAGATGAGGCCTTCGATTCGGATGTGCACTGCGTGAATCTCACCGAGTCGACGATCGAAGCCAACAAGCGTTTCTTCGCTTCTGCGGACGACGTTCCGAAGCAGGCATACACGATGGGCATCAAGACCATCATGCAGGCGAAGAAGATCCTTATCGTGGCAAGCGGCGAGGACAAGGCACAGATCGTGCACGATGCGTTCTTCGGTCCGATCACACCGAAGGTTCCGGCATCTGTTTTACAGCTCCATAATGATGTAACCCTCGTTGCGGACGAGGCAGCGCTCAGCAAGGTCGAGCTGTAAAGCACAGAAGAGGGGAGCTGAAAACTATGCTTATAAAGGGTGCAAAGGTATATACAGCGGAGCATCGCTTCGAAACGAAGGATGTCGCTGTGACCGGTGGCCGATTCACTGCGCAGGGCGGAGATGAGCGGGTGGTCAATGCAGACGGCCTCTACATGATTCCGGGCCTCGTGGATATGCACTTCCACGGGTGCATGGGCGCAGATATGTGCGATGGCACGGAAGAGGCGCTGGATGTGATCACGAAGTATGAGGCTTCGATCGGTGTCACGTCCGTGTGTCCGGCGACGATGACCATCGCAAAGGATGAGCTTCTCAAGGTGATGCAGAACGCGGGCGCATATACGTATAAGCGTGGTGCGCATCTCGTCGGTATCAATATGGAGGGACCGTTTATCAGTGCCGCGAAGAAGGGGGCACAGGCTGCGGAGAATATCCTTCGCTGTGACGTGGAGCTCTTCCGACAGTTGCAGAGTGCGGCGAAGGGGCTTATCAAGCTCGTAGATATCGCACCGGAGGAGCCGGGCGCGCTCGACTTCATCGATCAGGTGAAGGGTGAGGTG
Source organism: Oribacterium sp. HCP3S3_B9 (assembly GCF_052064255.1). Classification (NCBI taxonomy): domain Bacteria; kingdom Bacillati; phylum Bacillota; class Clostridia; order Lachnospirales; family Lachnospiraceae; genus Oribacterium; species Oribacterium sp. HCP3S3_B9. The sequence continues at coordinate 265,519 of NZ_JBQHVY010000002.1, read as the reverse complement.
GTGGTTTCCATCGCGCATACCATGGCTGATTATGAAGCGGCGAAAACCGCCATCGCGCATGGTGCGTCGCATGTAACGCATCTTTACAATGCGATGCCGCCACTCAACCACCGGAATCCGGGCGTGATCGGTGCCGCACGGGATGCGGAGAACGTCCATCCTGAGCTGATCTGTGATGGCGTACATATTCATCCGTCTGTGATCCGTGCAACCTTCGCGATGTTCGGTGCGAAGCGGATGATCCTCATCAGTGACAGCATGCGGGCGACGGGCCTCGAGGATGGTGAGTATACCCTCGGTGGGCAGCCAGTCACCGTGCGGGGCAATCGTGCGACACTGCATGATGGCACGATCGCAGGCTCCGCGACGAATCTGATGGATTGTGTCCGTTTCTGTGTGAAGACCGTCGGCCTTCCGCTGGAGGATGCCATCATGTGCGCAACGGAGAATCCGGCCAGAGAGATCGGTATATACGGTGAGGTCGGAAGCATTGAAACAGGAAAGAAGGCGGACTTCGTGCTGCTGGATAAGGATTTAAATCTTGTAAGTGTCTATATCGACGGAGAGGAGATTTGACAGATGTTCGGACTTTTTAAGAGTAAGGAAAAGGGAAGCATCCTCCACTCACCGTGTAATGGAAAGGTGGTTCCGATCACAGAGGTACCGGATCCGACCTTTGCAGAGAAGATACTCGGTGATGGATTTGCGGTGATTCCGGCAGAGGGTAAGGTATATGCACCGGCCGATGGCGAGATCACCATGGTGTTTGACACACTGCATGCGGTGACGATGACCACGACACAGGGCGTCGAGGTCCTGATTCATATCGGACTCGACACGGTAAACCTGAAGGGCGAGCCGTTCACTGCGCATGTGAAGGCCGGGGATAAGGTGAAGCAGGGAGATCTTCTGATGGATGTGGATCTCGGGAAGATTCAGGCGGCCGGCTTAAACATCATCACACCGGTGCTGATCTGCAATACCGATGATTATAAGGAAATCAGCCTGCAGAAGCAGGGCGAGGTCACACTCGCGGACAGCGTGCTGAAGATTTCCTGATAAGTGTTTAATTTCGAACCTGATTGGAGTAATCCAATTTAGTATATTTTTCTTAAGGAGGGGAAATATGAAGTTTCTTCAAAAGTTGGGTAAAGCGTTAATGCTCCCAGTAGCTGTGCTGCCGATCTGTGGTATCCTGATGGGTATCGGATACCTGCTCTGTCCTGCAACCATGCAGGGTGGTGATATCCAGGGTGCAGCCAACCTGATCGGTCTGTTCCTCGTAAAGGCAGGTGGTGCCTTGATCGATAACATGGCGATCCTTTTCGCAATCGGCGTCGGCGTCGGTATGTCTGATAAGAATGACGGTACCGGCGGAATCGCTGCGCTTGCTTCCTGGCTCATGCTCACCACACTCCTTTCTACAGGATTTGTGACGACCCTGATGCCGTCGATCGCAGAGAGCGAAGTCAAGACCATCGCGTTCAACAAGATTGCAAACCCGTTCATCGGTATCCTCGCCGGTGTGATCGGTTCTACCTGCTACAACAAGTTCAAGGGCACGAAGCTTCCGGACTGGCTCGCTTTCTTCAGTGGTAAGCGTTGCGTAGCGATCGTTGCAGGTGTGGTTTCCATCATCGTATCCGCCGTTCTTCTGTTCGTATGGCCGCTGTTCTTCGGTTTACTCGTAAGCATCGGTGATGCGATTGCGAAGATGGGTGTTGTAGGTGCAGGTATCTATGCATTCCTGAACCGTCTCCTCATCCCGACCGGATTACACCATGCGCTCAACAACGTATTTTGGTTTGATACGATCGGTCTCGGTGATCTTTCTCACTTCTGGGCTGGTGAGACATCTGCAGATGTTTCCTGGAGCCTTGGTATGTACATGTCCGGATTCTTCCCATGTATGATGTTCGGTATTCCGGGTGCTGCACTTGCGATGGTACAGTGCGCGAAGCCTGAGAAGAAGGCTGCCACCATCGGTATCTTACTTTCTGCCGCTGTATGTTCCTTCATCTGTGGCGTTACCGAGCCGTTCGAGTTTGCATTCATGTTCCTCGCACCGGGTCTCTACCTGATCTACGCTGCACTGTATGGCGTATTCACGATCGTTACCGTAGCCCTCGGCTTCCGTGCTGGTTTCTCATTCTCAGCAGGTGCGATGGATCTCCTCTTCTCCGCTTCCCTTCCGGCAGCTGCGAAGACATGGCTGATCATCCCGCTGGGCATCGCTGCATTCCTTGTTTTCTACTTCGTATTCCTGTTTGCGATCAAGAAGTTTGATATCAAGACTCCGGGTCGTGAGGATGATGATGTAGAGGCTGAGAAGAACGTTCAGCTCGCTAGTGATGACTTCACTGCGATTGCAAAGCAGATCCTCGCAGGCTGCGGCGGCAAGGAGAACATCGCAAGCATCGACAACTGTGTCACCAGACTGAGACTTGAGGTGAAGGATATGACCCAGGTTGACGACAAGGCCATCAAGGCTGCAGGCGTTGCCGGTGTCATCAAGCCTGGTAAGACCTCAGTTCAGGTGATCGTCGGCACGAAGGTTCAGTTCGTAGCAGATGCGTTCTCTGAGCTTTGCAAGTAAGCTGAGAACAGGATGAAGTGTTTCGGGATACACCGAAAATCCCACTTTTATGAAAAGCGAAGGGACTGCCGCACGTTATGTGCGGCAGTTTTTCTATGTCCAGTAGGAAGGCCCTCCGGCCTTCCTCGCTGCAGACAATCTGAACGTTCAGGTGCTGCCCGGACTAAAAACACTAAAAAAAGAGGAAAGGCTCGGAAAACAGGAGAGGTTTATGGTAGTATAGGGGGCATGAATGTAATCGATGAAATCAAGAAGGAATTTGAGATTCCGGGGGCGTTCGAGAGCTGGGCGGTGTACCGGGAAGAGGTCACGGATCTTATTCTGGCCAGTGCATCACCGCCAGATTTGATGCAGGAGGCTTCGCTGCAGGCCTCGATTCAGGACGTGGAGCGTTCACGGCGGCCAATGCCTACATCGGACACGAAGGCGACAGGCTCTATCGCGCTGTTCGGGATCGGGCCGGCGAATGACATCGACCTCCGGCGTTTGAGTGAGCGCTTCGAGCGGATCATGCTGATCGATCTGGATCGTGAGAGTATGGAGAGAGGAATCGCGCGTTATGGGCTGCAGCATTGTCCGAAGGTGGCGCTGTGGGATACTTCCCTTTCTGGGGTGACGATGGAGGATGTGGCGGCGTTTTTCGAGACGCTGTATGATCAGGTGGTGCGAAGCGGTCGAGCGCTTACGGAGGCGGCGTTTATGGAGATGTCGCAGGCGGTGCTGGAGCAGATCCGGCGGAAGGTGTTTGCGACTCGGGAGGTGCTGCGGGCGAGGCTTCCGAAGGAGCACTACGATATGGTCGTCAGTGTGGGACTGCACAGTCAGTTCTGGAGTATCCTGAGCTACAGCTGGCTGACGCTCGCGGGGAATGTAGAGGAGCAGATCCTCGGGCATGCGATGAACCATGATCCGTTTTTCGAGGCGCTGCGGGCGATCGACGATCAGTTTATCCCGGTGCTGAACGAGGTGATGCTGTCGATGGGCGACCGGGTGATCATCGCGGTCGAGGAGGATGAGGCGCATCCGGTCGAGGGCGCGTTTCAGTCGATGCAGGATATACGGCAGCGCTATCCCGATGTGCAGGAGAAACGGCTGCACTGGCCATTCCGGCCGGAGGAAGGGAAGAGCTACGAGATGCTTTTTCAGATCATCGGACAGACAGAGGTCGAGCACTGAAGTACCGAACCCGGTGCCGCGGCCAGTGCATGGATGCACTGGGAAATGATCTGAATGATGATTAGATAGGAAGGAAATCCGGAGGCCGAAAACAGGCCGCCAAAGAAAGAAAGGAAATTCGGAGGCTTTATGCAGGCATCCGATGGGGAGAAATATGCAGGAAACAGTAAATAAGAAGAGAAATATCATCGTGATCGCAGTCATCGCGGCGATCATCGTCATCAGCTTCGTCGCGATGCTCGTGATTCGAAAGACCAGTGGTCCGCGGCTCGATGTCGTGGTGCAGTACGGCGATCAGGAGATCCTGCGTGTGCCGCTCTCGAAGGATGCGATGTATAAGATCGAGGATGGGCGGGCCATCGAGGTGCCGAAGGATACGACACTTGCGTCACTTGGTGAGGAGGCGTATCCATCGCAGCATGATGTGAATCTGCTGGAAATCAAGGATGGTGAGGTATGGGTGCCGGAATCGAACTGCTCGAACCAGGTATGTGTATCGATCGGAAAGCTCAGTGGTTCGGACTACGATTTCCCGATCACCTGCCTGCCGCACGGGATCATCGTCGTGATTGAATAGGGCACCGATGGCCGGAAACAGAAGCGGAGTATGGATTCTGTTTCCGGCTTTTCTGCATCTTTTCTATACAACATGTTGTATGGTTGTATCCGATATGATAAAATATTATCGGTTTTTGTAGTACGTGAAAGAAGGAGGGACTATGAAAAAAATCGTAAGTGGTGCGATGGCGCTTTGCCTCGTCGCATCGATGACGGCATGCTCAACCGGAAAGCCTGCAGAGACGACAGCGGCTGCTACGGAAGCTGCGAAGCAGTATGTGGCAGGCACCTACTCGGCATCCGAGGAGGGCTTCGCCGGTAAGGTGACGGTCACCATCACGACCAGTGAGTCGGAGATCACGGATGTAAAGGTCGAGGGACCGAATGAGACCCCGGACAAGGGTGGCGCTGCGATGGAAAAGCTGCAGGGCGAGCTTCTGAAGGCGCAGTCCGCAGAGGTGGACGCGGTCAGTGGTTCGACCGTGACCAGTGACGCCGTAAAGAAGGCGATGGCCGCTGCCATCGAGAAGGCGAAGAGTGGTGATGCGTCCACCGGCTCTGATGAAGCGCTTGCATTCACCGCAGGTACCTATACAGGAACCGGTGTGGGCTATAACGGCCCGACGACCGTTGAGGTTACCTTCGATGACAGTAAGATCACGGATATCAAGATCGTGGATACGAAGGAGACCGCTCATGTAGGTGATACCGCGTTCGAGGTACTCATCCCGCAGATGATCGAGGCAAACGGTACCGGCGTCGATGCCGTGTCCGGTGCGACCTTCTCCTCGAAGGCACTGAAGACCGCAGTCAATGATGCTGCAGAGCAGGCTGGTGCGACAAACCTCGATGCGTTTAAGGCAAACACCCTCGAGGTAAAGGCGCAGGATCCGATCGAGGATACCTGGGATGTGGTTGTTGTCGGTGGCGGCGGAGCCGGTATGGCGGCAGCTGCACAGGCCGCACAGAACGGCGAGAGCGTACTCGTGATCGAGAAGAACGTCGAGGTCGGTGGTAATACCCTCGTATCCGGCGGTCAGTACCAGTCCGTGATGCCGTATCTCGTATGGGATCCAGAGAATCCGGATGCGACGACCGGTATCGGCTTCGATGGAAATGAGTACAACAAGGTGAAGTCCGTACAGGGCTGTATCGATGAGCTGAAGACCATCTACAACTGGTCCGAGGAGCCATTCGATGAGGATTACTACGATACACACGAGTATGTAGCCGGTGATATCGAGGAGCTTTCGAAGCACGGTGTCGTTGCTGAGTATCTCCCGACTCTCCAGGCGCTCAAGAAGGAAATCAAGGCATACCTCGACTGGGCACAGCCGAAGCTCGACGCCGGCACACCGGAGTCCGATCTCACCCTGTTCTCAACGGTAAACCTTCACATCTTCCAGAGCTACTATGGCGGTCTTCGTCAGAGCGCGGATAAGTCCAGCTGGATCTGGGGCGATGTCGATCTCGTTTCCCAGTTCATCAAGGATGGTCAGGATCTGAAGCCATGGCTCGAGTCGATGGGTTCGACCTTCGTCGAAGATACACAGCCGACCCTGATCGGTGCCCTCTGGTACAGAGAGAACCAGTTTATCGGTGCCAATGTTGATACCGATGGTGATGGACAGACCGAGGAGTATGATGGCAGATGGGGCACCTACTTCGTAGCTCCGATGACCTCCTTCCTGAACGCAAACGAGCACAACCAGATCATGACACGTACCACCGCCGAGGAGCTGATCCAGGAGGATGGCCGTGTAACGGGTGTGAAGGCGACGATGTATGATGGTACACCGGTCACTGCACATGCGAAGAAGGGTGTCGTTCTCGCAACCGGTGGTTATGCAGCGAACATCGCAAAGGTCGTAGAGACCAACGAGTACTGGGATCCGGAGTATCTCAATGATAAGACCGAGACCACAAACCGCAGCTCGCTGCAGGGCGACGGTATCACGATGGCCGAGGCTGTCGGCGCCGCAACGACCGGTATGGGCTATACACAGCTGATGCCGATCTCCTGGGTAGACAACGGTGACCTCGCATTCGGCGGCGGTGACTATGCTGTTTACATCAACCCGACGACGGGCAAGCGTTTCGTAGATGAGACCTCTGAGCGTGATGTTCTGTCTCTCGGCGAGTTCAGAAACGGTATCGAGTGGAACGGCCATAAGGGCGTCTTCATCGAGATCGCCAATGCAGCTACCCCGATTCCTGGACCATATCCGTACAAGGATGAGGATGTCGAGGGGCGTCAGTATGTCAGAACCATCGGCGAGATCGCAGATGTGCTGAAGGCAGAGGGCTTCGACACGGATGTCGAGACCATCAAGGCGACCATCGAGGATTACGATCAGGCGATCATCAATGGCACACAGCCACAGGATGTCAGCAAGAAGCAGTTCTCTGCACTGATCGGCGACTGCGAGAAGAACGAGGACGGCTCCTACAAGGCCGACACCTATAACCTCGACGATGCAAAGCTTCGTATCCGCTTCCTCGCTCCGTCGACCCACCATACGATGGGCGGTATCCACGTAGACGTGAAGCGTCACGTACTCGATGCAGACGAGAAGCCGATCGCGGGTCTCTATGCAGCCGGTGAGGTGACTGGTGGTATCCACGGTGGTAACCGTCTCGGCGGTAACGCGATCACGGAGATCTTCGTTTCCGGTCGTACCGCAGCAAACGCTATCAGCGAGGATAACTAATCTGCTGAATGCAGGAAACGATTCTGCGGATCGTCCACGGGGATGGATGGCAGAATAAACAGAAACAGAATATGAAACGATTCAGCCTGCGGTCCTCCGGGCAGCTGGCTGAACAGCTACAAAATACCATGCATGGGCCGCTCCGAAAGGGGCGGCCTTCTTGATTATTCCGCGTATCCATACTATGATGAAGGCTACATTTGTTTTTCGGTAACAGTTCAGCGCTGCCGCCCCTCCGGGCCTCCTGCTTGAACGGTTACATTATTTGAGGTGAGTAGATGAAATGTCCGAAATGTGGTGCTGAGATATCAGATTATGAAAGTCACTGTCCAGCGTGTGGCACGCCGATCGTGAAGATCCGACCGAAGCGTGTCTGCACGAATTGCGGCGCAGAGGTGCCGGATGATGCGACGGTATGTCCTGGCTGTGGCCGGCCTGTGAAGCGTCGTGAACACCAGCAGCCGCACGGTGCCAATGCAGGCGGCGCGAACGCAGGTGGCGCTGCAGCGATGCATGGCAGCGGCTTTATGGCGCGCATCCGTCAGAGCTGGGTGCGTGATAAGTACGCATGGCTGCAGGCGGTGCTCCCGATCGTACTCGCCTTTCTGTATCATATCAATCTGCTGCAGGATAAGATGTCGTTCAATCTGATGAATACCGCACTGATCTTCGAGGGCCTGATTTTCTTCTTCGGCTATCTCGATGTGAAGGAGATCAGCCAGCGCCCGGAGATGTATGGTGGCGTCGCGTTCAGCAGCCGCTACATGTACCTGAGCTATTTCCTGCCGGTCATGAGCTTTTTCGAGCGACGGCAGCTCCCGGGTATGAAGCGAAACGCGCTCTACCCAATCGTCCACGCCGTGCTCCTCGCGATTTTCGCCATCCTGATGCTCTTTACCTCGGATGAGGTGATGCTCCTCGAGGTCGGCGGCGCACTGTGAGACAAATGACGATTACACGAAACAGGAGGAAGCGTGAGCGAGAACAGAAAGCCGATCATCGAACCTGAATTTTATAAGGATTTCCACTGTATCGGTGGGCAATGCTCTTTCACCTGCTGCAAGGAGTGGAAGATTGCGGTTGACCAGGAGACGAAGAAGCGCTGGCGGAAGCTGAGCGTGCCGGAGACGGTGCTGGAAAGCGGTCGTGTGCCGAAGCATGCATGCCGATCAAGCTTAGATAAGGCGCAGTTAAGCCAGTTCGTGATGAAGAAGGATGGCGGTGAGATCATCGAGCTTCTCCCGAATATGCGCTGTCCGTTCCTGGAGGATACGGAGCTCTGTCGTCTGGTGCTCGACTATGGAGAGGAGTGCCTCTCCGAAACCTGTCATGTATTTCCGAGGGAAACGCATGAATTCGCAGATCGGACGGAGCGCACACTCGTCAGCTGCTGTCCGGAAATCGTCGATCGTCTGTATGCATTAAAGGAACTGCACTTCACGAAGCTCCCATATCAGGACCGGGCGTTTCTGCTGGAAGGAAAAGATAAACTGTTTCAAATCCGGAACATCATGATGTACTGGCTACAGGATGCCTCGGTTTCGAACGAAGTGAATCTAAAACGTTGTTTGTTCATGCTCCTCGATCTTCTTGAGAAAGAGCAGAAGATGAGGGCGATCGATCCTGGCGAGTGCCTGAAAGAGGCCGATGTAGAGAAGCTGACGGAGATGATTCTCGCGATGCCAAAGGATGCACAGGCGTCGATCGAGGAGCAGAATGCGCTGTTCCTGGATATCACGGAGAACTACCGGAAGGAAGGGCGCTATCAGGGACTGCTGAATCCACTCTATGCGATGGCAGAGCAGCTGAGTCATGAATTTCAGGAAGCGGAGCCTGCGCGGATGGATGAGATCTGCGCATTGCATGCGGAGGTCGTGGTTTCCTATACGTCACTTCTCCGGAATTACCTCGTGGCGGAAGCATTCGCCACTCTGCTGATCCCGGGATGCACGCTGCGGGACATGGTGCTGCAGCTCGAGTGGATGATCATGGAGTATGTGCTGATCGTGCACGCCATGGTGTTGCAGCGCCTGAGCGAAGACGCACCGCTCGCCTATCCGAAGGCGCGGGAGCTGCTTATCCTGATTGCGCGGATGACCGGCTATGACGGCGATGAGATCGAGGAGTATCTCTGCGACAGCTTCGAGAATCCGGTCTGGCCGTGGGGCTATGCGGACTACCTGCTTGCATAGCATATGATTTGAATGCGACTGTACGTGAATAAGCGCATACCGTTGACATCTTAGATCAGGATCGATTCTCGAGAATCGATGGATAAACAATAAAATAAAAATACAAAACAAAGGAGTTTTGACTATGAAGAAGATTGCGATTATCGGTTGTGGTTTCCTCGGAAACATCATCGCAGACGCGATGAAGAAGGGGCTGCTCACGGACTATACGCTGGCGGGTGCGATGAGCCACCAGAAGGCATCGGCCGAGAAGCTCTGTGAGGGTCTCGGTGGTGAGGCGGTGGAGAGCCTCGACGAGCTGCTGGCACTGAAGCCGGATATGGTCATCGAGACCGCGTCGGTGGCGATGGTCCGTGAGGCCTGCATCCCGACCCTCGAGCACGGGGCAGACTTCATCCCGCTTTCCATCGGTGCATTTGCGGATGCTGCGTTCTATCAGAAGGCACAGGAGGCTGCACGTGCGCATGGCGTACACATCTTCATCCCGCACGGTGCGGTCGGTGGCTTCGATGTGCTCCAGACCATCGCGCTGATGGCCGAGGCCGGTGACATGGAGATCAAGGCCGGCATCGAGACCCGCAAGGGACCGAAGTCCCTCCGGAACACCCCGGTGTATAAGGAGGAGATGGCCGGCACCGAGGAGGTCGAGGCGTTCTACGGCACCTGTCAGGATGCGATCGCGCTGCTTCCAACGAAGGTCAATGTCGCCGTCGCGCAGTCCCTCGCGACCATCGGACCGGAGAAGGCGACCGCACGGATCACCTCCGTACCGGAATTCATCGGTGATGACCATAAGATTACCGTGGAGACCGAGGGGCTGAAGGCCATCGTGGATATCTATTCCAGCACCTCTGCCATCGCCGGCTGGTCCATCGTGGCGCTGCTGCGCAACCTCAGCAGTCCGGTTTCGTTTTTCTGATCGCGGAGGTCCAGCGTGCGCGCCCGGAACATTGTCCTGCAGGACATGTACCGGGGACGTCGGATGATGCGGTATCGTGATTTGATCGAAGGCCATCGCGCTTTCATTAGGGAGTAAGCTATGAAGAAATTTAGAAAACTTGTATCGATCGATAAGGTGGCGCTGACGGAGACGGGCATCCGGGAGCTGCAGAACTACGCTGAAAGCATCGAACTCGCCCAGGATATTCCGGAGAATGATGAGGAGATCGTCGCGCGGATCGGGGGTGCAGATGCGGTGCTTCTGTCTGCGAATTCACGGCTCGAAGCCGATGTCATGACGCAGGCACCGAACCTTCGCTATGTCGGTATGTGCTGCAGTCTCTACAGTGAGGAGAGTGCCAATGTTGACATCCCATATGCACGTGCGCATGGCATCGAGGTGAAGGGCATCCGTGACTACGGTGATCACGGCGTCGTAGAGTATGTGATCTACCAGCTCGTAAAGCTCCTTCACGGCTATGAAGGCAGAATGTGGAAGTCTGCACCGATGGAAATCACAGGCTTGAAGGTAGGCTTCGTCGGTCTCGGAACCTCCGGTGGTATGACCGCAGATGCCCTTCAGTTCCTGGGTGCGGATATCTCGTATTTCGCACGTACAGAAAAGCCGGAGCGGACGGCGCAGGGGTTCCGCTTTAAGGATCTGAAGACCCTGCTTTCCGAGTCCGATGTCATCATCACCGCACTCAATAAGAACGTCATCCTGCTCCATGAGGAAGAGTTCGAGGCACTCGGTAAGGGGAAGATCATGTTCAACACCTCGATCGGACCGGCGGCCGATATGGAGCCGCTCCGGAAGTGGATCGAGGATCCGGAGAACATCTTCTGCTGTGACACGAAGGGCGCGATCGGCGAGATCGCAGATGAGGTCATGGACTATCCGAACGTGTACTGCATGAATGCCAGTGCCGGCATGACCTGCCAGGCCTATGAGCTTCTGAGCCGGAAGGTGCTGGATAACATCCGGAGCGTGCTGGAGGTGTGACGCATTCGCTGACGGGAGGCCAAGGGGTCTGACCCCCGCGGGCATTTTGCCATCACCTTAAGAATTTCGGAAGGGGGTCAGACCCCATTAATTTTCGGCTTTTTCTCTGTCAGGCTTCGTGAATCGCGCGATTCAGAGTGTTCAGAACCTTTTTCTTATCGGCGGACCAGAGCGGTGCGAGGAGCAGTCGCTTTGGTCCGTCGCCGGTTATGCGGTGAATCACGGTGTCGGGTGGCAGGAGCCGGAGGCACTTCACGACCAGTGCACAGTATTCGTCCAGTGAGAGCGTTCGGAAGGGCTCCGCTTCATACATGCGGCCGAGCTCTGTGCCGCGGAGGACGTGAAGGAGCTGAAGCTTGATGCCGTCGAGATGCGGATTCAGTGCGCTGAGATAACGGATGGTCGCGAGCATGTCGTCGTCGGTTTCCCATGGGAAGCCGAGGATGACATGGACGATGACGGTGAAGCCAGCGGCCTTCAGGCGGCGATAGGCAGCGTCGAACACGGCGAGCGGATAGCCGCGGTGGATGCGTTCCGCCGTCGCTTCATGGATCGACTGGAGTCCGAGCTCGATCCAGATGTCCTTTCCGGATTCGTCGCGAAGTCGCTGCAGCATCGCGAGCATCTCGTCCGGGAGACAGTCGGGACGGGTGCCGAGGGAGATGGCGACGATTTCCGGCTGTGCGAGGGCTTCCCGATAGAGCGCTTCGAGGCGCTCGACCGGTCCGTAGGTGTTCGTATAGGACTGGAAGTACGCGATGTACTTCTGCTCCTCCGCCGCGCGGTTCTTCGGGAGCTTCGCCTCGACACGTGCCTTCGCGAGTCGGAGCTGCTCCTTCAGCGGAAGCAGCGGTGCCGCGAAATCGCCGGACCCACCCTCCGAGCAGAATATACAGCCGCCATAGGAGAGCGTGCCGTCCCGATTCGGGCAGGAGCAGCCGGATTGAAGCGAAAGCTTATAGACCTTTGTGCCATATTTTCCTTTTAGATATTCGGATAAAGTGATGATTTTCATAGGCGTAGTATAGCACAGCATCGCCAACCGTGGCAGACGGAAACCCCGAGGGTAAAACCTCGGGGTTTTCTCATGTGAAAAAACGTTGTAATATATATGCTGAAAATCCAAATGATGAGGAGAATGAATATGAAGATCACGATGCTTGGTACGGGCAATGCGCTCGTGTCGGAGGTTTACAATACCTGTTATGTCCTGACGGATGAGGAGAAGCAGGGAACGGAGAAGTACTTCATGGTGGACGCCGGTGGCGGCGGACAGATCGTGCATCAGCTGAAGTATGCGGGCTTCAACTGGATGGATATGCGGGAAATCTTCCTGACACATAAGCATATCGATCACTTCACCGGTATGATCTGGATGGTGCGTCTCATCACGCAGAACATGAAGTCCGGGAAGTACGAGGGGGAGGCCAATATCTATGGCCACAAGGAAGTCATCGAGCTGCTTGATGATATCTCCCGGAAGCTGCTGCAGCCTGGTCAGGTGAAGTTCATCGGTGACCGCCTGCATCTGATTCCGGTCGAGGATGGCGAGACCCGTGTGATCAATGGGCATAAGGTGACCTTCTTCGATATCGGTTCTACGAAGGCGAAGCAGTTCGGCTATCTCTATGAGATGAGCGATGGTCGGAAGATCTGCTGCTGTGGTGATGAGCCGTATAACGCTGAGTTCGAGGAGAAGTATGCGAAGGGGGCAGACTGGCTGCTCCATGAGGCGTTCTGCCTCTATGAGGAGCGGGACAGCTTCCATCCGTATGAGAAGCATCACTCGACGGTCAAGGATGCGGCGGAGCTCGCGCAGAGTCTCCAGGTGCCGAATCTACTTCTCTATCATACGGAGGATAAGAACATCGCGCGCCGGAAGGAGCTCTATACGGCAGAGGCGCAGGCGTCGTATACCGGCCACGTCGTGGTACCGGAGGATCTCGAGACCATCGAGCTGTAGAGTTTATGGGGTCTGACCCCATAAACTTCAGTTTAGAATCTGTTTAGAAAAATTTAATGGGGTCAGACCCCATGATCGGCGCTAAAAGGGGGAGAGTTATGGGAACAAATTACGTAGCGTACTGGAAGACGCTGCCATATAAGCTGCTGGTGGGGCTCAAGTGGATCGGTTTCGGTGTGCTGACCGGCATCCTCGTCGGGGGTGTGTCGGCGCTGTTCGCGAAGGCCATCGTGCTGGTGACGGGCTTCCGTCTGGCGCATACCTGGATCGTGTTTCTGCTGCCGCTTGCGGGTCTGTTCATCGTCTGGTTCTATCATCGGCTCGGAGCGCGGAAGCCGCGGGGGACGAACCTCGTGCTGGAGGCCATCCGCGAGAGTGAGCGTGTGCCGGTGAAGATGGCACCGCTCATCATCGTGTCGACGGTGCTGACGCATCTCTTCGGTGGTTCGGCTGGACGAGAGGGCGCGGCGCTGCAGGTCGGCGGTTCACTCGGGCATGGGCTGGGACAGCTGCTGCACTTCCGGAAGGAGGAGCGTCGCCGGACCATCATGTGCGGCATGAGTGCGGCCTTCTCGGCGCTGTTCGGAACGCCGCTGGCCGCGACGGTGCTCTCGATGGAGATCAGTACCGTCGGCGTCATGTATTACTCCTCGCTCGTACCATGCGCGGTATCTGCATTGACCGCACACTTCGTGGCGCAGGTGATCAACCCGGGAAGCGAGGCGATGCTGCTCTCGGCGGTACCGGCCTTCCATGTGCGCGACGCCGTCTGCACTGGTCTGTTTGCGTGGGCGTGTGCGCTGGTGTCGATCCTCTTTGCAACGTCGATGCACAGCAGTAAGAAGCTGCTGCAGAAGTACTTCCCGAATGACTACATCCGCGTGGCGGTGTCCGGCGTAATCATCGTCGTGCTGACACTGCTCGTGGGCGACCAGACCTATAACGGTACCGGCTCGAATATCATCGCGAGCTGCATCGAAAATCCGACGTTCAAGCTGGCGTTCTATGCCTTCTTGCTGAAGATTCTGTTCACCTCGGTGACCCTCGGCGGTGGCTTCCAGGGCGGTGAGATCGTGCCGTCGCTCTTCATCGGTGCGACCTTCGGACATGTGGTCGGCAGTTTTACCGGCATGAACCCGGCGCTCTGCTCCGCGATCGGCATGGCCTGCGTCTTCTGCGGCGTGACGAACTGTCCGCTCGCCTCGCTGCTCATCGCGTTTGAGATGTTCGGCTTCGACGCGTCGTCGTACTTCATCCTTGCGATCGCGATCACTTATCTGTTCTCCGGTAACTACGGTATCTACGGCGCGCAGAAAATCCGCTTCAGCAAGTGGGATCCGGCGGAGATCGACGCGAATACACACTGAGTCCATCCGAAAGTTTATGGGGTCTGCCCCCATAAACTTCAGTTTAGAATCTGTTTAGAAAAATTTAATGGGGTCTGACCCCATTACTGAATAAATTAGACATATTTAATAAATAAAGTTGCATTTTACACATTTCACACATATAATTTAAAAAATTTGGTTTTGTGTTCATGTGTACTAATGACAAATTTGGAGCAGCTATTCATTTAACCAAATGAATAGCTGTTTTTTTATGCATAAGAACCGAACAGGAAGGAAAGGATAGAAATGTCGGATGTTTCTGTCGTGCGTACAGAAAAAAAGTACAGTATATCACGGTGCCAGCAGAGCAGGCTGCTGCAGCGGCTGGAAACGGTTATGCGCGTCGATCAGTACAGCAGCATCAGCGGATATATGGTGCGTTCTTTGTATTTTGACAGCATGTATGACAATGACTATTTTGACAAGATCAGCGGACTCGAGATGCGAAAGAAGGTGCGGCTACGTATCTATTCACCGGAGCAGACGAGCGTGAAGCTCGAGCTGAAGCAGAAGCAGGGCGCTGCGCAGAAGAAAATCAGTCTGACGATCTCGAGAGCGCTGGCGGAGGAAATGATACGTGGGCAGTATGCAGGGCTGCTGGAGCTGAACTCTGATCTGGGATGGATGTTTTATCAGAT
This sequence comes from Oribacterium sp. HCP3S3_B9, assembly GCF_052064255.1. Classification (NCBI taxonomy): domain Bacteria; kingdom Bacillati; phylum Bacillota; class Clostridia; order Lachnospirales; family Lachnospiraceae; genus Oribacterium; species Oribacterium sp. HCP3S3_B9. Next base: position 250,355 of record NZ_JBQHVY010000002.1, on the reverse strand, counting down.
ACTGGAAACCGGTCTGTACCGTCCGAAATGTATCATCGAGTATCACAGAATCGCCTTTGCAGAGGAGTGCAATAATACACGGATTACGCTTGATTCAGAGATTGGGATGAGTGCGTTCGTCGATCGGTTTTTCGATGCACAGTCGAATCTGATACCGGTACGAAGCGAACCGGTGTTAGAGGTGAAATACAACGGTTTTTTACTGAGTCCGATCAAGCAGGCACTGGATCTCGCAGATGTGCCTGAAGTTGCGGTCAGTAAATATGCCATGTGCCGGCAGGCCCTGGGAATGTAAATATAATTTCGGAGGAAGCTATGAAAAATTTTATTATGCAGTATTCACATGAGGTCGTTCAGGAGCTCACCATAGAGCAGATCGTATTAAATATGGTGGTTGCGCTGGTGCTCGGACTGGTCATCTATCTGTCGTACCGCTTTTCGCATTCCGGCGCGGTATACAGTGCCAGATTTAACGGATCACTCCTGATGATGACGCTGATCACGACGATGATTATGAATGTGATCGGTAATAACATCGCGTTATCGCTCGGAATGGTAGGTGCGCTTTCAATCGTACGATTCCGAACGGCCATCAAAGATCCTAGGGATACCACGTATATTTTCTGGTGCATCGCTGTCGGCATCTGCTGTGGCGTATCGTATTATGCGCTGGCCTCGATCAGTACAGGCATGATTTTCCTGGTCATGCTTGTGATCGGAAGTATCAAGGCCAATGATCGATACCTGCTGATCATCCATGCAAACAGAGAAGAGTGCGCAAAGGAAATCGAGGAAACCGTGTTGCTGCAGTACAGGGGGCAGGCGGTTTTACGTGTCGCAAATCGTACATCCGGGCAGCTCGAGTATATCTATGAACTGACAACGCGAATGATGGAAGAAAAGAAGCAGAGTGATACGAATCCTGTGGAGCTCTTAAGAAAGATCGATGGCGTATATCGCGTGAACCTGGTGTGCCAGAATGAGGAGATGAGCAGATAATGAAAGGGCGCTTTCGGAAAATAAGTTTTTGTCTTGCAGTAGGATTACTGCTGGGCGGAATTGTACTGGGAGCATATAAAGATGAAGGATACCATTTTCCTGAAGTAAAACCATCTTCATGTGAGGAAACGACCGATTTGAGCGAAAAATCGATCGTTGCAGATGAAACGTTCGTTCGAAAAAAACATGGAAGAACGAATTTTCGTGAAAAGAGAATATGGATAGATGAATCGTTTGTCAGTAATTTACCTTTGGTTGTGATCCATACGAATGAGGGAGAAAGACCTCCAGCTCATATCGTATGGAACACGGAAGAAAAACTATACTTGCCAAACGAAAATGAAGATATTTATCTCGATGGAGAACTGTTCATATATAACAGCACAAACGGAGCAAATAGACTAAGTGACGCGCCATCAGTGGAATCGGCGATCCGATTGAGGCAAAGGGGAAATTCTTCAGTCGATTATGATAAAGCGCAATATCTTATTAAACTTGTAGGCGAGGATGGAAAAGCGAATCGACAGAACTTGCTGCAGATGGGAACAGATAATGAATGGGTTTTGAATGTCTCTTTCATTGATAAGTCCCTTTTACGTAATTATTTGGCATACGCTACAGCAAGGGAAATTATGCCATATGTGCCAGATTGTCAGTACTGTGAAGTCATCTGGTATGATGGGCAGAACTATCAATATGAAGGCGTTTATTTATTGATGGAAAAAATAAAGGTCGGAAAAGAACGGGTCGATTTACCTCGGTTTGTGGAAAATAGTGAACACCTTCCATTTTTGCTCCGGCGAGATCGATGGGAGCCAGACCGACTGCTCCTCAATAATTATGCACGGAGAGAAAATCTGTTGGAAGGAGTTCTACGTGTCGAATGGCCATCTGCAAACAAATTGTCAGAGCAGTCTATCCAACGGATCACAAATCAAATTGATGAATTTGAGAAAGCGTTGTTCGCTGAAGACTACGAGACCTTTCTTCAGTACCGCGATATGATCGACATCGATTCGTTTGTTGATTATCTGATTTTAAATGAGTTTTTGATAAATTATGATGCAGGATTCCATTCCACATATATGTACTCCAGTTATAATGGGAAATTGACGATGGGACCGGTGTGGGACTTTGATGGCGCAATGGATAATTACTATCGTGCAACCGCTGAGTTAGACACCGTCGCTTTTTTTCAGTCGCCTTGGTTTAAGCAGATATTGCGTGATCCGGAGTTTACAGAGCGCGTGGTGGAGCGTTACGAAGAATTACGAAAAACTATTTTGTCGGATGAATCCATCGGAACGTTTCTTGATGAGACGGTGGCATATCTGGGCCCCGCAATCGAGCGCGACTGGGCGAGATGGGGGTATTTTTATAAAGACGGTGATTATTTGACCTCGGATTCTTCGGAGCAAACTGATCGTAATACGAAAAGTCATGCCGAAGAAGTAGAGAGAATAAAAAAAGTTCTTTCTGAACATGGAAAATGGTTAGATAAGCATATGGATACTTTGTATCAATTCGTTGATCCAAATGCAGACGCTTATCAAGAAGTAGAAGCTGATCAAAAAGATTATGGTTCTGCCCTTGCCGTTGTGTTCGTAGCGGTTTTTCTGATTTCGGTCAAGCTGGTACTGAAGTATGAAAGCGAATAATGGAGGTGTTTAAATGAAGCGCAAAAAACTATGGTTTTGGCTCATGACAGTTACATCTGTTATTTATATTTTGTGGAGACTCTTCTTCACGCTGCCGCTCCATGCCGGGATCGTATCACTGATCGCCGGAATCGCGCTGTTTTCGGCCGAGTTTATCAGTATGCTTGAAGCGGTGATTCACTATATCTGCATGAGCAAGGATCACGCGCCGGAGTTTCCGGTGATCGAGGAGGCGGATTATCCGCATGTGGATGTCCTGATCGCTACCCACAGTGAAGATGCCGATTTGCTGTTTAAAACGCTAAATGGCTGCAAGCATATGGAGTATCCAGATCCAGCCAAGGTGCATATTTATCTGTGTGATGACAATGATCGACCGGAGATGGCGAAGCTGGCGCAGGACATGGGCGTCGGATATTTCGGTTTATCCGATAACAAGCTGGCGAAGGCGGGCAACCTGAATCATGCGCTTTCCAAAACGGATTCGCCGCTCGTCGTGACCTTCGATGCGGATATGATTCCGAGAAGTAATTTCCTGCTGGAGACGGTACCGTACTTCTCTTTGCCGGAAATGATCCTCGACCATGGAGAATGGAGAAAACGGACAGAGGATGAAATCGATCCCGATTATAAAATCGGCTTTATCCAGACACCGCAGAGCTTCTATAACCCGGATCTGTTCCAGTTTAACTTCTATGCGGAGAATAATATCCCGAATGAACAGGATTACTTCTTTAAGGAAGTAAACCTCGGAAGAAACAGCAGTAATTCTGCGATCTATGCAGGATCTAATACAGTGATCTCCCGGCAGGCACTGGAAGACGTCGGCGGTATCCGTACAAAGACGATTACGGAAGATTTTGCGACCGGCATCGATATTCAGGCAGAAGGATATACCTGCTTCGCGATCGATAAGGTGCTGGCCTCCGGGCTGGCTCCTGATGATTTCCCAAATCTGCTGAAACAGCGTCAGCGTTGGGGACGTGGCTGTGTACAGACGATCCGAAGCCTGAAGTTTCTGTTTGGCGAGCTGCCGCTTCTGTCGAAGCTAAGCTACCTTTCCTGCCTGCTGTACTGGTGGACGTTCCTGCGAAGAATCGTCTATATTCTCTCGCCGATCCTCTTTACGGTATTTGGCGTACTGGTCGTAAAAACAGATATCTGGGGGATCGTACTGATCTGGCTGCCATCCTATCTGATTTATAATCATTCGCTACGTTTACTGTCCGGTAAGGTACGAGATCAGAAATGGAGCAACATCGTCGATACCATACTGTGTCCGTATATGATCATTCCGATCTTGGCGGAGACCCTGGGCATCCGTATGCGTACTTTTTCGGTTACAAGTAAGACAAAATCCGTATCCAGAAGTGCGAAAATCATCTATGCCATTCCGCACATGATTCTACTGGCTGCGTCCCTCGTCGGCATTTACTTCAGTGTGAAATTCATGCTGCTGTACAAGAGCATACTTGGACTGGTGGTGCTGTTCTGGCTATGTATGAATTCATACTTCCTGATCATGGCGATCTTTTTCCTTTTGGGAAGAATCAACTACAGACATTCAGAACGCTTCCGCGTGGAGATACCGATCATGTTTTCGGTCGGTACACGCGAGGTCAATGCTGCCACCTGTGACCTCTCTGAACATGGCTTATCGTTTATCACGGATTTCCCGGAATTTCTATACGGTACGGTAGCGTTTGAATTACAGGACCGACAGTGGCGTGCACGCGTGCCGGGTGAGATCGTCCATGTCGCAAGGGTGGGAGATCGATGGCGGTACAGTGTGAAGCTGGCCGATTTATCGCTTGAAGAAAAGCAGAATTACGATCAGATCGTATTTGACCGTGTCCCAACATTGGCGACAGAAATCAAAACCAACGCAGCGAAGGATCTGCAGGTCTTTTTCAAGAGAAAGACGGCAAGCGCTGTACTATCTCAAAGAAAGCTGCCGAGAATCGTGCTGGATGCTTCCCTGCAGACAGAGAGTGGAAAGCCGATTCATGTTTCTAATTATAATTACCAGTATATGCTTTTGACGGGAGAGGTTCCGGATTCGGAGTTCGATCTCAGGATGGGCAGCATCACCCTGCACTTGAAAAAGACGCCAGAGGCCCTGGGTGGAAAAGAGAAGCTGTTTGAAATCGAAAACTGGGAGCATGTCTCTGCATCTTCCGAGCTTCACGAAGCACTCGTTGCGTTGATTTCAACGAAACAGATCGCAGAATAAGAGTTCGAAATGAGTAAGAAAAATGCAATCAGATGCTATGCAGTGGTTGGGGCAGCCGTATTGGCCGCCGCAATCATACTGCTGGCAGGGATGTTGTATGAGCAAAAGAAAATAGACAAAGCCCTATCCGAGGAGCGGCAGACGTTTCAGAAGCAGGCGCAGGAGTTTCAGGTGCAAAATCAGGCGCTTCAGAAGGAGAATCAGGAGATTCAGATAGAAAATCAGAAGTTTCAGAAGGAAAATCAAGCGCTTCTGCAGGAAATAGACGATTTGCGGACAGCCAAAAATGGAGTAGAAGAGCATGGACGGCTGTCTGTAGATGGTACGCAGCTGGTAGATCAACATGGAAATCCACTCATGCTTCGGGGGATGAGCAGCCATGGTATCAGCTGGTATCCGGAATTCACGAACTATGCGGCGTTGAAAACGATCAAGGACTATGGCGCAAATGCATTTCGGGTAGTTATGTATGTAGAGCAGAATGACGCTTACCTCGAAGAGCCAGCATTGAACCAGAAGCTCCTGTTTTCTGCCATCGAAAACGCCCTGGCAGCTGACCTGTATACCATCGTCGACTGGCATGTGCTCCGGGATGAAAACCCAAACCGCCATATAGAGGAAGCGATGCGTGTACTGGAAGAGGTTGCGCAGCGCTATGGAGACCATCCGGGCATCCTCTATGAAATCTGCAATGAACCGAACGGTGACACGAGCTATGAGGATATCGTTCACTATGCGGAGAAAATCATCCCCGTCATACGGAAGCACGCGCCGAATGCCGTGATTCTGGTGGGAACACCGAAGTTCTGTACATCACTTTCGGAAGCGATCGAAGATCCGATCGACGAGCGGAACATCATGTACAGCTATCATTACTATGCCGGGATCGCCGATGGTACGTTCGCAATCAAGCAGATTACGAGAGGACGGGAAAAGGGCTTGCCGATCTTTGTCAGCGAGTGGGGCGTGGATGGTTATGACGCTACGGAACAGGACTGGGAAGAAACCAGAGCTTTCCTGGATTATCTCGAGAAAGAAAAAATCGGATGGATCAACTGGTCCCTCAGTGATAAAGACGAAGGCTACTCCATGATTCGGCCGGACAGCGGAAAGCTTCATGGCTGGGATGAAAAGGATATGAGCGAAAGCGGACGACTGGTGCTGGAGTATCTGTCGCCGGGCAAGGAGGCGCACTGATTTCAACACTTACGAAGGTAGAGCAGATGATCTCATGGACGCGTGATCAAGCGCTGCGAGCTGAAGTGAAAAAACGGACCTGGCTCTATAGAGAACCGGATCCGTTTTTTGCTGGAACCAACGTAATGGGGGTCTGACCCAATTAATTTTTCTAAACAGATTCTAAACTGGGAGTTTATGGGGTAAGACCCCATAAACTTCGTCGATCGCGAGCTTGATGGCACCCATGATGCCCTGGTCGTCGTGGAGGGAGGCCGGGACGATGTAGTGATCGAGATCGGCGAACTCGTCATTAAGGACATAGCCGTTTACCATGGATTTCACCTTCTCGCGGATGAGTGGGAAGAGCTGCGCCTGGTGCATCACACCGCCGCCGAGGATGATGATCTGCGGGCTCAGGGTCATGATGAGAGTGGTGCAGGCTTCTGCGATGTAGTGTGCTTCGATGTCCCACACCTTCGGATCATCCTTGAGGTTGATGGCTTTCTGTCCCCAGCGTTCTTCGATGGCCGGGCCGGCGGCCATGCCTTCGAAGCAGCTGCCATGGTAAGGGCAGTGGCCTTTATACGTATCGTCCGGGTGCTTCACCACCGGGATGTGCCCGAACTCCGGATGAAGCATACCGTGGACGAGATGACCACCGGAGAGGACACCGGCACCGACGCCGGTGCCGATCGTGATATAAACGGCATCCGTGAGACCGCGGGCCTGTCCGTAGGTGACCTCGCCGAGGAGAGAACCGTTGACGTCGGTGTCGAAGCCGACCGGTACGCCGAGGGCGCGCTTCAGTATGCCGACGATGTCAACATGAGCCCAGCCCTTCTTCGGGGTCGTCGTGATATAGCCGTAGGTCGGCGAGTTGCGGCGAAGATCGACCGGGCCGAAACAGGCCACACCGAGAGATGCGATCTCCTTATCGTGGAACCATGCGATAATCGCAGACAGGGTTTCGTCCGGTGTGGTCGTCGGAATGAATGTCTGCTCGAGAATCGTTCCGTTTTCATCGCCGAGCGCACACACCATCTTCGTGCCGCCGGCTTCTAAAGCACCGTAGAACATAATTGCCTCCGTATGAATAAGGTATCATTTATCGCTTTATTAATGGACCGGTTCAGAACGTGACCGGCTGACATTTATTTTAAAACATGAATGTGTGAAGGAAAAGCAGAGAATAAAAATGAGCCTCCGGATTCCGGAGGCTCTGCGTTTTAAGTGATATGATTTACTCCTCGACGGTAACCTTCGTCATGGTGACAGCGACTACAGGAGCATCCTGCCAGCCGGTCGGGGTGGAAGCGATGCGGTCAACCTCATCCATGCCGTCGATGACCTTACCGAAGGCAGCGTACTGACCATCGAGGTAGGAAGCATCTGCGTGCATGATGAAGAACTGGGAACCCGCGGAGTCCGGATCCATCGCACGCGCCATGGAAATCACACCACGCTTGTGCTGCAGATCGTTCTTTACACCGTTGGAAGAGAACTCACCCTTGATGTTCCAGCCCGGGCCGCCGGTACCGTTGCCCTCCGGATCACCACCCTGGATCATGAAACCAGGAATGATGCGGTGGAAGGTCAGACCATCATAGAAGCCCTGCTTTACGAGCTTCACGAAATTCTCTACCGTGATCGGTGCGATCTCAGGATACAGCTCGAGCTTGATATCCTTGTCGTCGTCCATATGAATCGTTACGATTGGATTAGCCATAATTGAAAACCTCTTTTCATTGATTTATCTCTATGGATTCTACCAGTAAAACGCAGGCAGAACAATAGAAAAAGGGAGATTCGCTGATTACAGTTTCAGACTGTTCTCGTCCAGCAGAAAATTTCTCAGGCCATAAATCGTCCTCTATTCCGAAAACAGGTGCAGATGCACCTCATTTCGGAATAGGAACATCATAAAACAAGGTTCGGATAAAGCTGCGGCTTCGCAGCTTTTCTGAGATTCCCTACGCAATGATGATCCAACCAGATATAACCAAACGGAATTACAAAGGAGGGCGAAACTATAACGGAAATAGATTGATGAGAGTATAATTTAAATTAACATCTTTATAGATTTTGATGAACATGAACATGCATTAAGGCTGTTTCACGAAATAAGGCCTTTCACCATCCATGACATTATAAGTTTCTGGAATTTTCACGATCCATTGAATTATCCTTGCTGTGACATTAGGCGATTTTCGCAATCCTTTGAAATTCGGCCTGCATGCCATTAGTTTTTTCTGGAATTCTCACAGAACCATCGATATCCTTCATCGTGACATTATCGACGTTTCGCAAACGGCCTGAATTCTGGATTCATGCCATTAAGTTTTTTCACAGAGCTGTTCTTATCTTCGAGTGTGACATTATATTTCGGCTCTCGGAGGCCGCATATAGCCTTATATTTGGAGCTCTCCCGGTATTTACTTAATGTCACTTGTTTTAAAACCGGGGTCTTTGCGTCAAAAACCGGAAAATCACTCATAAACCAGCTCTGTATATTTCCGTGAGATAATGTCACAAGCTTCGATAAAGCGGGATCTGTGAAAATACCTGATGTCATCCAATCAGAAATCAATGATTTTGCGAAAAAAGCAGTACAGGGAGTGCCCTCCGGGGGCACGCCCAAAATGCGACGAAACATCGCAAAACGGCTGGAAACCGCTGTGCGAATTTCATCCCCCATCTTGTAGCGACGTGCCGGTTTGTGGTATAGTATACCGAGTGAGCCTTCGGGGCACGCATTATTAAGAAAAAGAGGTACCATAGACTATGGCAGACGAGATCAAGATCGAGGAAGCAAAGGAAGAGAAGATCCCTTCCATGGATGATTTCAAGGAGGAGCTTGAGGCATCGTTCAAGCAGCATGCAAATGCGAAGCGCGTGGACATGAGCAAGTGGGAGAAGATCCTCGATGACTTCCAGAACAAGACCAGCTTCGAGGTAGAGGTAAACGAAGCTGTGAAGAGCGGTGTGACCGCAAGCGTGGATGGCCTGAGAGCATTCATCCCGGCATCGAAGCTTTCACTCGGCTTCGTAAAGGATGAGGAGCTGAAGGACTGGGTAGGCAAGAAGCTGAATGTCCGCGTCATCACGGCTGAGCCAGAGAACAACAAGCTGGTTCTTTCTGCACGTGATGTTCTCCGTGATGAGCAGGAGAAGGTAAGAGCAGAGAAGGCAGCTGCGATCCAGACCGGTCTCGTCACCGAGGGTACGGTTGAGACTGTAAAGGACTATGGTGCATTTATCGATCTCGGAGATGGCGTGACCGGTCTTCTGCACGTTTCTCAGATCTCCAACAAGAGAGTGAAGTCTCCGGCAGATGTACTGAAGGAAGGCCAGACCGTGAAGGTTCAGGTTATCGGTGTCAAGGATGGTAAGATTTCCCTTTCCATGAAGGCACTCGAGGCTGAGAAGCAGGAGCGTAAGGAGAAGCAAGAGCGCGAGGATTTCCGTGCAAACTACAAGGAGTCCGGTGCTGCAACCTCTTCCTTCGCAGAGATTATGAAGAAGAGCGGCATTAAGTTCTGATCATACGGATGCTTTGATTTATTCAGTAGTCACGTATATAGAAGTTGACAGTTCATTTAGTGACACAGGAGGGCCGGCAACAGAAGCCATACGGAAAGACCGTGAATAAATCAAAATTGTCCCCTTAGAACCAGTTGGAGTAATTTTTCCTTAGCACTCTCTGCAACACGGAGTTTTCCTAAAGAAAACTCCGTCGTTTGCAGAGAGCCTACTGGTTCTTAGGGGGCAATTTTTGATTTTTCCGGTCTCGGAGTACTGTGCTTCTGTTGCCGGCCCTCCGGGGCACTGAATGATAGAGAGTTAAAGAGAGGAAACAGATGGAGTATACAGCGAAGGAAGTGACGGCGGAGGAGCTCGAGCAGTGGCCACGGGAGAGCTATCACCTGATCGATGTGCGAAGTGAAGAGGATTTTCAGACGGGCAAGATGCCGGATGCGCTTCGGGTGGATCTCGACCGTATCGCCGAGGGTAACCACAGCATCCCGAAGGATAAGCGGGTCGTACTGTACTGTAAGTACGGTGACCTCTCCCTGACGGCAGCCGAGGACCTGTGCGCGCAGGGCTATGAGGCCTACAGCCTCGCCGGCGGCTACGGTAAGTGGGTGCTCCGCCAGATCCAGAAGGACATGGATTCCGAGCAGCGCCGCGACGACATCGAGAAGTCCCTCCGCAAGAAGTTCAAGCGGAACCTCTTCGGCATGTTCGTGAAGGCCATCTGCGATTATCAGCTCGTCGAGCCGGGTGACCGCATTGCGGTCTGCATCTCCGGCGGTAAGGATTCGATGCTCATGGCGAAGCTCTTCCAGGAGCTGAAGCGCCACAACAAGATCCCGTTCGAGCTCGTGTTCCTGTGCATGGACCCTGGCTATAACGAGGCAAACCGTAAGGTCATCGAACGGAACGCGGATCTCCTTGGCATCCCGCTCACGATCTTCGAAACAAATATCTTCGACTCCGTCTACAACATCCCGAAGTCCCCGTGCTACGTCTGCGCCCGCATGCGCCGCGGCTACCTCTATAAGGAAGCCCAGCGCCTCGGCTGCAACAAGATCGCGCTCGGCCACCACTTCGACGACGTCATCGAGACCGTCCTCATGGGTATGCTCTACGCCGGCCAGTATGAGGCGATGATGCCGAAGCTCCACTCCACGAACTTCCCGGGCATGCAGCTGATCCGCCCGCTCTATCTCATCCGTGAGGCGGAAATCAAGCACTGGCGCGACTACAACAGTCTGAACTTCATCCAGTGCGCCTGCCACTTCACCGAGACCTGCGCGACCTGCCATACCGACGGTCAGACCAGCTCGAAGCGTCTAGAGACGAAAAAGCTGATCGAGAAGCTGAAGGAAACGAATCCGTACGTCGAGCGGAACATCTTCAGCGCGATGGAAAACGTAAGCCTGAACAAGATCCTCGGCTACAAGCGTCAGCACGTGAAGCACAGCTTCCTCGAGTGGTACGAGGATGAGGACGACCTGAAAATCGGCGTCATGAACGAGGCAGAGATCGCGCACGAGGATGAGCTTCGTCGGCAGCAGGAGCTCCAGAAGGAGAAGGCTCGCATCGATTCTCAGCCGAAGTCCGAACAGGCGCGCCGGAACGCCGAGGAGAACCGTCGCAACGCGCAGTTCCGTAAACTGGAAGGAGCGAGGCCGGATGGAAACTAGTATGGAGAACTGCCGGCTCTGCCCGCGCCAGTGCGGTGTGAACCGGAACGCGGGGCAGAAGGGCGTCTGCGGCGTCGGCTCCGAGCTCTATATCGCGCGGGCGGCGCTCCACTTCTGGGAGGAGCCGTGCATCTCCGGTAAGGAAGGCAGCGGCGCGGTGTTCTTCTCCGGCTGCACCCTGAAGTGCGTGTTCTGCCAGAACTATGAGCTGAGCCACCAGGAGGTCGGAAAGCGCGTCAGCCTCGAGCGACTCGCGGAGATCTTTTTCGAGCTGGAGGCGCAGGGCGCGAACAACATCAACCTCGTGACCCCGGACCACTACATCCCCCTCATCGCGCAGGCCATGGAGCGGAGCCGCGTGCAGGGACTGAAGATCCCCTTCGTGATCAACTGCTCTGGCTATGAAACGACCGAGCTGATCCGCCGCCTGGATGGCCTCGCGGACATCTACCTCGACGACTTCAAGTACATGGACAGCGCGAAGGCACAGAAGTACTCCGGTGCCGGCGACTACCCGGAACGCGCGCAGGAAAGCCTCGCCGAGATGGTGCGCCAGTGCCCGGAGCCCGTCTTCGACGAACGCGGCATGATGCAGAAGGGCGTCATCGTTCGCCATCTCCTTATGCCCTCGATGGTCCATAACGCAGAACGCGTCGTCGATTACGTGTATGACCGCTACGGCGACCAGGTCTACCTCAGCCTCATGCACCAGTTCACCCCCTTCCCGCGCCTCGAAAAGTGGCCGGAGATCAACCGCCGCGTCACCCGCCGTGAGTACGAACGCCTCATCGACTACGCCCTCGAAAAAGGCGTCACCAACGCCTTCATCCAGGAAGGCAGCGTCGCGAAAGAGAGCTTCGTCCCAAAATGGGATGCAGAGGGTGTCTAGAAGAGATGTCGGGTGCTGTGCACCCGATTTAGTACGTAATCCTATAGGGAAACTAGGAAATCTTGTTGCGGAAGCGAATCCGCTGGGCTATAATCAAAGCTGCTGATATCCGGCACCATCTGACCGGACATCAGCAGCTTTTCATATATTCCCGTATGCCCTGTGGAGGCGACACAGTCGTACGGTGATCATGTTCTACATGAATAGAATTCACGCCCCGCACCCCGGGGCTCTTATGGAGGAATGAATATGGCAGATTTACTGAATGTCAAGAATCTTCAGGTGAAGGTCGAGGAGAAGGAGATTCTCCACGGCGTCGATCTGACAGTGAATAGAGGTGAGACCCATGTCCTGATGGGACCGAACGGTGCCGGTAAGTCCACCCTCGGTAACGCACTGATGGGCAACCCGCAGTACCAGATCGTCGGCGGACAGATCCTGTTCAACGGCCAGGACATCACGACGGAGCCGACTGATAAGAGAGCAAAGCTCGGTATGTTCCTGTCCTTCCAGAACCCGCTCGAGGTGCCGGGCATCACCCTCGGTAACTTCATCCGCTCGGCTCTGCAGCAGAGAACCGGCAAGCACATCCGCCTCTGGGACTTCAAGAAGGAGATGAAGAAGGCGATGGAGGTCCTCGATATGGATCCGAGCTATGCCGATCGTGATCTCAATGTCGGCTTCTCCGGCGGTGAGAAGAAGAAGGCAGAGATCCTGCAGCTCCTCATGCTGAAGCCGTCCCTCGCAATCCTCGACGAGACCGATTCCGGCCTCGACGTCGATGCCGTTCGTACCGTAAGTAAGGGTGTCGAGGAGTACCAGAAGTCCATGGACGGTGCCCTCATCATCATCACCCACTCCACGAGAATCCTTGAGTCTCTGAAGGTGGATAAGACGCACGTTCTCGTCAGCGGCCAGATGAAGGCCGAGGGTGACGCGTCGATGGTCGACCGCATCAACGAGAACGGCTTCGTGGATTTCCTGAACAAGTAAGCGTGGAGGACAGCATCTATGGCAAATAAGGAAAAGGCAGAGGTTCAGGACATCAACCGCTCCATGTATGATTTCCGTTACGAAGAGAAGGATACGGATTTCTACAAGATCCAGGAGGGGCTGACGAAGGATATCGTCCTCGAGATCTCTGAGAAGAAGGGAGACCCGGCGTGGATGCGGGACTTCCGTTTAAAATCACTCGAAATTTATAATCAGAAAAAGGTTCCGCAGTGGGGCCCGAGCATCGACGGACTCGATATGAACAACATCGTGACCTATGTAAAGCCGAAGACGAAGATGACCGCGGACTGGGAAGAGGTTCCGGAGGACATCAAGAACACCTTCGAGAAGCTCGGTATCCCGCAGGCAGAGCGTGAGTCGCTCGCCGGCGTCGGCGCACAGTACGACTCTGAGCTCGTCTACCATAACCTTCAGAAGGAGGTCGAGGAGCAGGGCGTCGTATATACCGACATCGAGTCGGCCCTGCACGGTCCGTATGCAGATATGATCCGGGATCACTTCATGCACCTCGTACCGCCGACGGATCATAAGTTCGCGGCGCTCCATGGTGCGGTCTGGTCCGGCGGCTCCTTCGTCTATATCCCGAAGGGCGTCTCCGTCGAGATCCCGCTGCAGTCCTACTTCCGTCTGAACGCCCCGGGCGCCGGACAGTTCGAGCATACCCTGATCATCGTGGATGAGGGGGCACAGCTCCACTTCATCGAGGGCTGCTCTGCACCGAAGTACAACATCGCGAACCTGCATGCCGGCTGCGTCGAGCTCTATGTCGGCAAGAATGCGAAGCTTCGCTACTCGACCATCGAGAACTGGTCGAAGAATATGTATAACCTGAACACGAAGCGTGCCATCGTCGAAGAGGGCGGCACGATGGAGTGGGTATCCGGATCCTTCGGCTCCCATGTTTCCTACCTCTATCCGATGACCATCCTGAAGGGCGACAACTCCCATATGGAGTTCACCGGCGTTACCTTCGCCGGCAAGGGCCAGAACCTCGATACCGGTGCGAAGGTCGTCCATACTGGAAAGAATACCAGCTCCTACATCAACACCCGTTCCATCAGTAAGGATGGCGGTATCAGCACCTACCGTTCCTCCGTCGTCATCAACAACTCGGCGAAGCACGCGAAGGCTGCTGTTTCCTGCCAGTCCCTGATGCTCGACGACATCTCCCGCTCCGACACCATCCCGGCGATGGATGTCCGCACCCAGGATGCCGACGTCGGACACGAGGCGAAGATCGGACGTATCTCCGACGATGCCGTATTCTATCTGATGTCCCGTGGCCTCTCCGAGGAGGACGCACGTGCGCTGATCGTTTCCGGCTTTGCAGACAGTGTTTCGAAGGAGCTCCCGCTCGAGTACGCCGTAGAGATGAACAACCTCATCCGTCTCGAGATGAAGGGCGCGATCGGTTAAGGAGGGCAGAGATGAAGGAAAATCAGCTTTTAGTAAATGTTCTGCCGTCACCGACCTATAACTGGCTCCGGATGAACGACGCAGATGTGAAGGTACCGGGTGATGCGGTCGAAGGAAATCCGATGGTGACCCGGACCGCCGATGTGACCGCGACGGTGACCGACTATACAGAGATCCAGGATATCGCCGGCGGCATGGGCTATGATTTCGATACCTATATGAAGCATTCGGACGCGGATGTCCTGAAGCTTCAGATCGGCCGTCAGCAGAAGGCCGCACAGCCGGTGCATATCGAGTTCGATTATGAAAAGAACTGTGCAGACGTAAATGCCGTCTACATTGACGCAGACGAAGGGAGCGACCTCGTCGTCGTGATGGATTTCCGCTCCGCTGCAGAGGCCGTCGGCTTCGCAGCCGTACAGACGAAGATTCATGTGGCGAAGGACGCCCACGTACTGCTCGTGCAGATCCAGCGGCTCGGCCAGGGCTTCCGCTTCCTGAATGATGTGGCCGCGAAAACGGAGGAGAGCGCAGGCTTCGAGCAGATCGAGCTCATCCTCGGCGGCGCAGACACCTACCAGGGCTCCCGTACCGACCTCGTCGGTGCGCACAGTACCCTGAAGACCGATATCGGCTATCTCCTGAAGCGGCAGGAGCATCTCGATATGAACTACATCGCGAACCACATCGGCCGGAAGACCGAGTGCGCGATCGACGTGAAGGGCGTGCTCCGCGATGGGGCACATAAGCTCTTCCGCGGCACGATCGACCTCCGGAGAGGCGCGAAGGGGGCCCTCGGAAACGAGCTCGAGGACGTGCTGCTGATGGATGACAACGTGATCAACCAGACGATTCCGATCATCCTCTGTGACGAGGAGGACGTCGAGGGTAACCATGGTGCGACCATCGGCCGGATCGATGAGGCCCTGCTGTTCTACCTCGAGTCGAGAGGTATGACAGAGGCCGAGGTCTACGAGATGATGGCCGGTGCCCGGATCGATTCGGTGATCCATAAGATTCCGGATGCCGTGACACGTGACCGTGTGTTCGAGGAACTCAAGGGCCATAAGGAGGAGCGATATGATGACTGAAATCACAAGAGAAGAGCGTCAGCGTGAGGATCAGGCAATTCTTCAGCAGTTCCCGATCCTCGACGGCAGCTTCACCTACCTCGACAACGGGGCGACGACCCAGAAGCCGCAGTGCGTCCTCGATGCGATGATGCACTACTATACGAAGGAAAACGCAAACCCGATGCGCGGTCTTTATGATCTCTCGATCAAGGCCACCGAGGCCTACGAGGATGCGCGTGAGACCGTCCGTGCCTTCATCAACGCACGCGCCCACGAGGAGATCGTCTTCACGCGGAACGCCACCGAGAGCCTGAATCTCGTGGCGTACACCTACGGACGCGCGTTTATAAAGGAAGGTGACGAGATCGTCATCACCATCATGGAGCACCACAGCAACATGCTTCCATGGCAGCAGCTCTGTAAGGAAAAGGGCGCGAAGCTCACCTACATCCTGCCGGAAGCAGATGGCACGATCACAGAGGAGATGTTCCGCTCCTACATGAACCCGAACGTCAAGCTCGTGGCGATGACCCAGGTGTCGAATGTGCTCGGCGTGAAGAATGACATTAAGACCTTCGCCCGCATCGCCCACGAGAACGGCGCGGTCTTCGTGTGCGACGGCGCACAGTCGGTACCGCATATGAAGGTCGATGTACAGGAGCTCGACTGCGATTTCCTGTCCTTCTCCGGTCACAAGATCTACGGACCGATGGGCATCGGCGTGCTCTATGGAAAGCGTGATCTCCTTGACAAGATGCCACCGTTCCTCTTCGGCGGCGAGATGATCGAGTACGTCACCACCGAGGGCGCGACCTGGAACGAGCTGCCGCATAAGTTCGAGGCAGGTACGGTCAATGATGGCGGTGCGGTCGGACTGGCCGCCGCCCTCCGCTTCGTGTCTTCAATCGGCTTTGACCGGATCGAGGAGCGCGAGCTTCATCTCACGAAGATGATGATGACCGAGATGCAGAAGCTGCCGTATGTGCACATCCTCGGATCCACCGACCCGGAGAAGCACCACGGCATCGTCACCTTCACCGTCGACGGCGTTCATCCGCACGACATCGCGGCGATCTTCGACTCCCATAAGGTCGACATCCGCGCCGGACACCACTGCGCACAGCCGCTCATGAAGTTCTGCCATACCCCGAGCACGGTACGTGCAAGCATGGGTCTCTACAACACCGAGGAGGATGTACAGCATTTCCTCGATGCCCTGAAGAAACTGAGAGAGGAGATGGGTTACTGATGGCGATTACATTTTACAACGAGGTCCTGACGGACCATAATATTCATCCGTCCCACAAGTATAAGATGGAGGACGCAACCTACTCCCTCGAGGGGGTCAATCCGAGCTGCGGCGATGACGTCGTACTCTATATCAAGGTCGACGCGGACAACGTGATCGAGGACGCCTCCTTCGACGGAGACGGCTGCGCGATCTCCCAGGCCAGCGCTGACATGATGTGTGACCTCATCATCGGCAAGCCGAAGGACGAGGCCCTGCGCCTCTCGGAGATCTTCCTCCGCATGATCAAGGGCAAGATCACCGACGAAGAGAAGGACGAGCTCGAGGAAGCAGGTATCCTCGAGGACATCTCGCACATGCCGGCCCGCGTCAAGTGCGCGGTGCTCGGATGGCACACCATGGATCAGATCTTCCAGGACGCCGATAATGGCAAGGTTGATCAATACGACGGAAAGTTCGAAAAATAATTCGGACGTTTTTGGATCAGAACCCCCGGAGGACCGGCACCAGAAGTCATACGGAGAGTTCGTGAAGAATCAAAATCCCAGCTCTTAGAAGTACTTGGAGTAATTTTTCCTTAGCACCCTCTGCAACGCTGAGTTTTCATAAAGAAAACTCAGTGATTGCAGAGGGCCTAGTACTTCTTAGAGCTGGGATTTTAGAGTCTTCCGAACTCGGAGTACTGTACTTCTGGTGTCGGTCCTCCGGGGACTCTGCCATAAACCTAAAGGAAATTGTAAAGTCTGAGCATTGTAAACGCCGTAGCGCTTCGTTATAATGAGAATGTTTATTAAAAGGGAATTTTTGCATTTTCGGAAGACGGACTAGAAATACATGAAGAATTACAGCCGATTTAACGTAGATAAAACCTTATATGAGATGGACAACACGAAGGTGAAGCTCGGGCACAGCATCGCACATGTCATCCAGATGGCGCTGCTGATCCTGGTGCTCTGCCTCTGCCTCCTGGGCGCCGCGATGGGCTTCGGTATGTTCCGGGGCATCCTCGACTCCGCGCCGGACATCGATACGATCCATATCGGTCCGACCGCCTATGCGTCGAAGGTGCTGGATACCGATGGAAACATTACTGCGACACTGGTGACGGCGGGCTCGAACCGTGAGCGCGTGAGCTACGAGCAGCTCCCAGAGGACCTCATCAACGCCTTCGTCGCGATCGAGGATGAGCGCTTCTGGCAGCACAACGGCATCGACCTGAAGTCGATCCTCCGTGCCGTCCGCGGCGTGGTGTCGGATGATGACTCTGCCGGCGGCGGCTCGACGATCACGCAGCAGCTGATCAAGAATAACGTCTTCGGCGGTGGCCTGCATGAGGGAAAGTTCCAGCGCTATGTCCGGAAGTTCCAGGAGCAGTATCTGGCCCTCGAAATCGAGAACCAGCCGGGACTCAGCAAGGAAGAAATCAAGAAGAGTATCATCACGGAGTATCTGAACACCATCAACCTCGGTGCGAATACCCTCGGTGTCAAGGTAGCAGCGAGACGCTACTTTAATAAAGAAGTGAGCGATCTGACGCTCTCCGAGTGTACGGTCATCGCGTCGATCACGAAGAACCCGAGCGGGCTGAACCCGATCACCCATCCGAAACGGAACGCTGAGCGCCGCGCGCAGGTGCTGAAGAACATGCTCGAGCAGGGCTATATCGATGAGGCACAGTATACGGAAGCCCTGGCAGACGACGTGTACGCGCGGATCCAGGACGTCAATGTACAGAAAACAGCAGAGAATGAGCCGTACTCCTACTTCGTGGATGAGCTGACGGCACAGGCGATTCAGGAGCTGCAGGATCGACTCGGCTATACGAAGGATAAAGCAACCGACCTGCTCTATTCGGGCGGTCTCACGATCTACTCCACCCAGGATCCGAGCCTCCAGAGCATCGTCGATGAGGAGGTCAATAATCCGGACAACTATGACACGGCGAAGCATTCCGTGACCTGGCGCTATACGCTGAAGCACGACGACGGCTCGATCGTGAACTACTCCGAGAAGGACCTCCTCCGCTGGATGAAGGAGGTGAAGGGCATCAACTTCAACGGTCTCTTCAGCTCGGAGGACTCGGCGAAGTCCTATGTCGAGCAGTATAAGGCAGAGCTCGTCCGTGATACCGATACGGAGCTGGGCGAGCAGTTCTTCACGACCCTGGAGCCGCAGGTTTCCTTCGTGCTCATGGACCCGCACACCGGCCAGGTTCGGGCCATCAGCGGTGGTCGTGGCGACAAGCGCTATTCACTGTCCCTGAACCGTGCGACCGGAACCCTCCGGCAGCCGGGATCGACCTTCAAGCTGATTACGTCCTTCGCACCCGCCATCGACCTCTATGGGGCAACATTGGCCACGCCGTTCTATGATACGGCGTATACGCTCGGAAATAAGACCTTCAAGAACTGGTACAGCTCCGGCTTCCTCGGCTACCAGACGATCCGCGATGGTATCATCTACTCACTGAACATCATCGCGGTGCGCTGCCTGATGGAGCAGCTGAATCCGCACGAGGGACGGCTGTATGCAGAGAACCTCGGCATCACGAGCCTGCTCGACAGCGATGAGAACCCGGCGCTGGCGCTCGGCGGTATCACGCATGGTGTGACGAATCTCGAGCTCACGCAGGCCTTCGCGACGATCGCAAACGGCGGTCAGTTTAACAAGGCGAAGTTCTTCACGAAGATCCTCGATCAGGAGGGCAATGTGCTCATCGATACGACGGAGGACCAGCCGCGGCAGGCGATGAAGGCCACGACGGCGTTTCTGCTGACCGATGCGATGAAGCAGTCCATGCTGCCGAATCGTGCGTATGCGGCCTCGCTGAATGTCAACTCCACGTCGACACGTGCGCACTTCGACGGTATGAGCCTCGCCGGCAAGTCCGGTACGACGACGAAGGATGTCGATATCTGGTTCGTCGGATACTCTCCATATTATGTGGGCGGTATCTGGGGTGGCTGTGATGAAAACCAGCCGCTCATCGATAAGGCGAGCGGAGAGTATAACGGCGGCGCCGGTTTCCACAAGGATATCTGGCGGAAGATCATGAGCCGTGTGCATGAGGGACTGCCGGATATCGGCTTCACACAGCCGGACGGCATCGTGCAGGCACAGGTCTGCCGGAAGTCCGGTAAGCTTCCGACGAGTGGATGCTATGCGGATTATCGCGGCAGTTCTGTCATCACGGAGTATTTCGCAGAGGGCACAGTGCCGACCACGAACTGTGACCGACATACGAGCTGGGGCTCTATCATCATCCCGGAGGATGAGAAGGATCTCGCCTATACGGATGATGGCGGCTTCGTCTTCCCGGAGCCGACCGAAGCGGAGACAGAGGAATCCTCAGACGACGAGGTGATCGATGAGGGACCGGCGGATGCCGCAGGCCCGGTTGTCTCAGGTGGTGGCGGACCGGGTGAGGGACTGCCGTCACGGGATATCAAGGCACCGGTCGTCGAGGGATAGAATAGAAAATGAAGTATGTAAAATCCTATGCGACCGGCGAGTATGAGGAGAAGAAGTCCCGATTTATCGGGGAGGTCTTCCCCATCCAGTCGGTCGACGAAGCAGAAGCCCTGATTCAGCAGGTGCGCAAAAAATATTATGATGCACGCCATCACTGCTATGCCTATGTGCTCGGAGATCAGTATGAGACCGTGAAGCAGTCCGATGATGGGGAACCGTCCCAGACGGCGGGCATGCCGATCCTTAGTGTGCTGAAGGGGCAGGAGATTCACGATGCGCTCGTCGTCGTCACCCGCTACTTCGGCGGTACGCTTCTCGGTACAGGCGGGCTCGTCCGCAGCTATACGAATGGCGCGAAGGCGGCGCTTGATGCGGCCGTGATCCTGACCGCGGTCGAGGGCTATGCTGTGCAGGCGGAGATCCCGTACACGCTGGTCGGGAAGATCAAGTACATCGCGGAGAGCGCCGGGATCACGGAGGCGCGTGCCGACTATGGTGCAGCGGTCTCGATGACCTGGCACGTGCCGGCAGAGCAGCTGGCCGGATTTCAAAATCAGATACAGGAGCTGTCCGGCGGATCCATAGTACTTGCAATCGATAAACACCGGTGGTATAATTCGTAAGATTTTTTTGTAAGCATGTACATTAGATATAGTAGAAATAAGGTGTCAAGATGAATCAGAAGAGAGAAGATATTCGTAACGTTGCCATCATCGCCCACGTCGATCATGGTAAAACCACACTGGTCGATGAGCTGTTAAAGCAGTCCGGTGTATTCCGTGATAACCAGGAGATGGGCGTCCGTGTCATGGACTCGAACCCGATCGAGCGTGAGAGAGGTATCACCATTCTCTCGAAGAACACAGCCGTTCACTATAAGAGCACGAAGATCAACATCGTCGATACCCCGGGCCACGCTGATTTCGGTGGTGAGGTAGAGCGTATTCTCAAGATGGTAAATGGTGCGATCCTCCTGGTCGATGCCTTCGAGGGACCGATGCCTCAGACCCGTTTCGTACTGCAGAAGGCCCTGGACCTTCGTCTTCCGGTTATGGTCGTTATCAACAAGATCGATAAGCCGCAGGCACGTCCGGCCGAAGTCGAGGATGAGGTTCTCGAGCTGATGATGGATCTCAATGCTTCCGACGAGCAGCTCGACTGCCCGTTCCTGTATGCATCCTCGAAGGAGGGCTTTGCGAAGAGAAGTCTCGATGATGATTCCACCACCATGGAGCCGCTGTTCCAGACCATCCTTGATTATATCCCGGCACCGGAGGGCGATCCGGATGCGGATACGCAGATGCTGGTGTCGACCATTGATTACAACGAGTTCGTCGGACGTATCGGTGTCGGTAAGATCGATAACGGTTCCCTGAAGCTGAATCAGGAGGCCTATGTCGTGAACCACCACGATCCGGACAAGCGTACCCGTGTACGTATCACGAAGCTCTACACCTTTGACGGTCTCGCAAGAGTTGATGTCAATGAGGCCAGCTGCGGTGAGATCGTTGCGGTCTCCGGTATCGAGGATCTCCACGTAGGTGATACGATCGTCACCGGCGAGGCAGCCGCGATTCCGTTCCAGAAGATTTCCGAGCCGACGATCTCGATGGATTTCATCGTCAATAACTCCCCGCTCGCCGGTCAGGAGGGTAAGTTCGTGACTTCCCGTCATATCCGTGACCGTCTGATGCGTGAGCTGCAGACCGATGTATCTCTCCGTGTAGAGGATACGGATTCTGCTGATACCTTCAAGGTTTCCGGCCGTGGTGAGCTTCACCTCTCCGTACTCATCGAGACGATGCGTCGTGAGGGCTTCGAGTTCGCCGTATCAAAGGCAGAGGTTATCTACAAGACCGAGAACGGCAAGAAGATGGAGCCGATGGAGATTGCGTACGTCGATGTTCCGGATGAGTTCAGCGGTAATGTCATCCAGAAGCTGACTCAGCGCAAGGGCGTACTGAACGGTATGAGCCCGCTCGCTTCTGGCTATACCAGACTCGAGTTCGAGATTCCGTCGAGAGGTCTGATCGGCTACCGTGGTGAGTTCATGACCGATACCAAGGGTAACGGTATCCTGAACACCGAGTTTGACGGCTACGGCGAGTACAAGGGTGATATGAACTACCGTCACAACGGCGCGCTCATCGCCTTCGAGTCCGGCGAGGCGGTTACCTATGGTCTCTTCCAGGCACAGGCGAGAGGAACGCTCTTCATCGGACCTGGCGAGAAGGTTTACGGCGGCATGGTCATCGGCCAGTCTCCGAAGTCCGAGGATATCGAGGTCAATGTCTGCAAGACGAAGCATCTGACCAACACCCGTACATCCTCTTCCGACGAAGCACTGAAGCTCGTTCCGAAGAAGATCATGTCTCTCGAGCAGTGCATCGACTACATCGATACCGACGAGCTCCTCGAGGTTACCCCGGAGAGCCTTCGTATCCGTAAGAAGATCCTCGATCCGGTCCTTCGTAAGAGAGCCGGCTTCGCACGGAAGCAGGGATAATTTTCATAGCCCCTGCGAGGGGGTATGATGTAGCGACGGAGACATTGGCCCAGGGCCAGTGAACAGATACTAAAGTGTAAGAGAAACCAAAGCAAAGACGGAGGTAGTTATGGCACTTTTCAGAGGCGCTGGAGTCGCGCTGGTGACTCCATTTCATGCAGATGGTTCTGTGAATTATGATAAGCTGGCAGAGCTCGTAGAGGAGCAGATCGCGGGTGGCACCGACGCCATCATCGCGTGTGGTACGACCGGTGAGGCAGCCACCATGTCCGAGGAGGAGCACATGGATGTGATTCGCTTCATCATCAAGGCGGTGAATCATCGTATTCCGGTTATCGCCGGAACCGGCAGCAACTGCACGGCGACCGCGATCGATCTGTCGAAGCAGTCAGAGGAAGCTGGCGCCGACGGTGTCCTTCTGGTGACCCCGTACTACAATAAGGCGACCCAGGGTGGTCTCATCCAGCATTACGAGGCCGTGGCAGGCGCGATCAGCCTCCCATGCATCCTGTACAATGTTCCATCCAGAACCGGCGTGACCATCCAGCCGGAGACGATGGCATACCTCTATCAGCATGTCGAGAACATCGTCGGTGTGAAGGACGCAACCGGCAACATCTCGATGATCACGAAGCTGATGTCACTGGTGGACGAGGATTTCCTTCTCTTCTCCGGTGATGATGATCAGATCGTTCCGCTCCTCAGCGTGGGCGCATCTGGTGTTATTTCCGTACTTTCGAACGTGGCACCACGTGAGACGCATGAGATCTGCCAGAAGTGGTTTGACGGCGACATCAAGGGCGCACGTGAGGCACAGTTTAAGGCATATCCGCTGATTAAGGCACTCTTCGCCGAGGTCAATCCGATCCCGGTCAAGGCGGCCCTGAATCTGATGGGTAAGAATGTCGGCTCCTTACGTCTCCCGATGACGGAGGCGACCGACAGCACCAAGGCACTCCTCAAGGATGAGATGACGAAGTACGGTATCCTTTAAGTGACTTCCTCGGCAGTGACCTTCGGTGAAGGCCGCTGCCTTTTTTAGTGGTATATGTGATGATGAAATCATGGTAGTGAGATGGTCTCGTGAAAGGGGTCTGACCCCATAAACTTTTGTTTAGATTCAGTTTAGAAAAATTTAATGGGGTCAGACCCCGTGAAATCCCGGGACTTCATGGATGACCGTGACGATATTGGAGAAAACAATGACCAGAATTCTTTTATTCGGCGCGATGGGCGCGATGGGCAGAAATGTAATCAACTGTGCGAAGGCGATGGAGGATGCGACGATCGTCGCGGGTGTCGACCGTGAGGATCACTTCGATGATCCGGCGATCGGCTTTCCGGTGTATGGCAGCTTCGATGCGGTGAAGGAGGACTTCGATGTGATCATCGATTTCTCCGTGGCACCGGCCATCGACGGTCTTCTCGACTATGTGGAGAAGAGTGGAAAGGCGCTCGTGCAGTGCACAACCGGTCTTTCAGCGGAGCAGATCGCACGTGTACAGAAGCTTGCGGAGAAGGCTCCGATCCTTCGCAGTGCGAATATGTCGATCGGCGTGAATCTGCTCCTGGAGCTCGTGAAGACTGCAGCCCAGAAGCTCTATGAGAAGGGCTTCGACATCGAGATCGTCGAGCAGCACCACCATCGCAAGATGGACGCCCCGTCCGGTACCGCACTGGCACTGGCAGATGCGGTCAACGAAGCACTCGATGACAGGCTGACCTATGTGTATGACCGTTCCCAGCGGAAGGCAGCCCGTCCGCACGAGGAGCTCGGTATCAGTGCCGTTCGTGGTGGCACACTGCCGGGGGTTCATGATATCATCTTTGCAGGCGAGGATGAGGTCATCACCTTCAACCACACTGCGTACTCGAGAGCGATCTTCGCAAACGGCGCACTCAATGCAGCCCTTTTCCTCCACGGAAAGGCAGCCGGCATGTACTCGATGCAGGATGTGCTCGCCTGAACGGGTCGGAACATTCAGGGAGGCAGAGGGGTCTGACCCCATAAACTTCAGTTTAGAATCTGTTTAGGAAAAATTAATGGGGTCAGACCCCATTAAAAAAGTATAAACTTCGGTCGTCAGCATTGCGCTCAGCGATGTTGCAATATAAAACATGCTTACGGTAAGGAGAAAAACATGGCGGAATACAATCGTTACACAAGCCCACTGACAGGACGTTATGCATCGAAGGAGATGCAGTACATTTTCTCACAGGACAACAAGTTCCGGACCTGGAGAAAGCTCTGGATCGCACTGGCAGAGACGGAGCATGAGCTGGGCCTCAACATCACGAAGGAGCAGATCGATGAGCTGAAGGCACATCAGGATGAGATCAATTATGAGGTGGCAGAGGCACGTGAGAAGGAAGTCCGTCACGATGTTATGAGCCATGTGTATGCGTACGGCGTACAGTGCCCGAACGCGAAGGGTATCATCCACCTCGGTGCGACCTCCTGCTATGTCGGCGACAACACCGATATCATCATCATGCGGGAGGGGCTCGAGCTCGTGCATAAGAAGCTCGTCAATGTCATCAACGAGCTCAGTAAGTTCGCAATGAAGTATAAGGATATGCCGACGCTCGCGTACACCCACTTCCAGCCTGCACAGCCGACAACCGTTGGTAAGCGTGCGACCCTGTGGCTGAACGAGCTCGTGCTCGACCTCGAGGATCTCGAGTATGTACTCGGCTCCCTGAAGCTGCTTGGCTCTAAGGGCACCACCGGCACCCAGGCGTCCTTCCTCGAGCTCTTCGACGGCGACCATGCGAAGTGCCGCCAGCTCGACCAGATGATCGCAGAGAAGATGGGCTTCACGTCCTGCTATCCGGTATCCGGTCAGACCTACAGCCGTAAGGTCGATTTCCGTGTTCTCAGCGTGCTCGCCGGCATCGCCCAGTCCGCGCATAAGTTCACGAACGACATCCGTATGCTCCAGCATATGAAGGAGGTCGAGGAGCCGTTCGAGAAGCACCAGATCGGTTCCAGTGCGATGGCCTACAAGCGGAACCCGATGCGTTCCGAGCGTATCGCCTCCCTCGCAGACTACGTGATCTCCGATCTCATGAATCCAATGCTGGTATCCTCCACGCAGTGGTTCGAGCGTACACTCGATGACTCCGCAAACAAGCGTCTGTCCGTACCGGAGGGCTTCCTCGCCATCGATGGTATCCTCGATCTCTACCTGAACGTCGTCGATGGTCTCGTGGTATACCCGAAGGTTATCCGCAAGCATCTCATGGCGGAGCTGCCATTCATGGCGACCGAGAACATCATGATGGATGCGGTAAAGGCTGGTGGCGATCGTCAGGAGCTGCATGAGAAGATCCGTCAGCTTAGCATGCAGGCTGGTAAGACCGTCAAGGAAGAGGGTAAGGACAACAACCTCCTCGAGCTGATCGCGGCAGATCCGAGCTTCCATCTCTCCCTCGAGGATCTCGAGGCCAGCATGCAGCCGGAGCGCTATGTCGGTCGTGCACCGAAGCAGACCGAGGAGTTCATCACCGAGGTGATCAACCCGATTCTCGAGAAGAACAAGGAGGTGCTTGGACTCACCGCTGAGATCAATGTCTGATCCCGTTACAACAGACCGTGCCCGGAGGGGCGGCAACAGAAACACAGTACTCCGAGCTCGGTAAAATCTAAGCCAGGAACCCTAAGCGGCACTAGGCCCTCTGCAATCACTGGGTTTTCTTTATGAAAACTCAGCGTTGCAGAGGGTGCTAAGGAAAAAGGCACCAAGTGCCGCTAAGGGAACCCGGCTTGATTTTACACGACCTCTCCGTATGGATTCTGTTGTCGGCCCTCCGGGCCTTTTTGATTTGTGACGTGGTGTGCAGTGAAGGGGGAAGTGTATGGAAAAGAGCAGTATCCTTCCATGGATCAATACAGAATATTCCTATCAGCTGGCGAAGCGGATGGAGCAGTTCCGCTCGCATCCGGAGCTCGGCTACCGGCCGGCAGGATCAAAGGCGGAGTTTGCGACCGGCGAGATACTGCGGGAGGAGATGGAGCGCATCGGTCTCCGGGACGTCCATAAGGATCAGATCTGCGTGGATGCCTGGGAGTTTCATAAGGCAGAGCTTGTATGGCGACGTGCAGATGGCAGTGTCGGGCTGCGGTCGCTGCTCGGTGGCTATCAGACCACGTTTCAGACCGACGGGCCGCAGGAATTCGGCCTCGTCTACGTCGGGAAGGGCACGGCAGCTGACTACGAGGGGAAGGATGTGAAGGGAAAGCTGGTCCTCGCGGATATCAATCAGCGCGACGAGTGGTGGATCAATTTCCCGGTCTACCAGGCCTATGTTCGTGGTGCCGCCGCGTTGATCGCTGTGCAGGAGGGCGGCTTCGCGGAGATCCAGGATGAAGCGCTGAACGCACAGGATATCGCGGGTCCGGCAGAGGCGGCCGCCTTTTCGATGTCACGCTCAGATGCCGCAGTGCTGAAGCAGGCACTCCGGGAGACACCGGAACTCCGGGTGACCCTCGACGCCGACAGCACCGTCACGGAAAAACAGCGCTCCTACAACATCGTCGGCACGATCCCGGGCGAGGATCCGACGCAGATGATCCTCCTGTCGGCCCACTATGACTCCTACTTCAGCGGCTTTCAGGATGACAATACGGCGGTGGCAATGATGTTCGGCATCGCGAAGGCACTGATCGACAGCGGCTACCGGCCGAAGAAGACCATCGTCATCGCGGCGCTGGCGGCGGAAGAGTGGGGCATCGTGAACACGAAGTATGACTGGTCGACCGGTGCCTACCAGCAGGTCTTTCAGGTCCGTCCGGAGTGGCAGGGCAGGGTCGTGGCTGACTTCAACTTCGAGCTTCCAGCGCACGCCCATGGACCGAAGGACGCCGTGCGCAGCGTCTATGAGTACGTGCACTTCCTCGAGCAGGCCGTCGCCGACATCCCGGTGGATCCCGCGGCGTATCCGGAGGGACTCGAGGTGCATGCGCCGATCCAGACCATGTCCGACGACTTCTCGATGGCCATCGCCGGCATCCCGTCCATGGTAAACGAGTTCACGGACAGCAGCTTCATGGAGACGCACTATCACTCGCAGTTCGATAACGAAGCCTATTATCATGAGCCGGTCTACCGTTTTCATCACCTCTTATACGGCACGCTGATTCAGAAATTCGACCAGCTGATCCTCCCGCCGATGGACTTTTCCGCACTGTTCGAAGCGATGAACAGAAGCATTGACCTGCGCTACGCCGGCCTCGTCGGCGAACTGGGCGCGGAGCTCGATGCCGTGACGAAGGAGGCGGCCGCCCTCGGGCATACCGTGTACCGCTGGATCGCGTCGGTCAATGCTTCCGGCGTGACACCATCACGCGCCGGGGAGTGCACGGAGATCCTGATGAAGGCATTCCGAAAGGCCCAGGACTCCTTCGTACGCCTCGACTGGCAGGATACCGTCCTCTTCCCACAGCAGGCGGTACGGCAGAACCTCACGCATATCAAGGACGCCATCCGCTGCCTCGAGGAGAGCGATGCCCGCGGTGCCCTCGATGCCATCTATGAAATCGATAACAACTGCTATGCCTTCCAGTTCGATGAGGAGGTATTTAACTACTTCACCGACTATGTCTTCTGCCAGCCGAAGGAGCGCCTCCAGTGGGGAGCCGGACGGATCGTGCATCATGAGAATCTGTACCAGCTGGTGCAGAAGCTGAAGCACAAGGCAGAAGCCGGCAGCGTGGATTTCGAGGAGGAGCTTCGCATCCTGAACCGCGTACGCAAGAACCAGGAAGAGTGCTATAAATCGGATCTCGAATACATGATACGGGAAACAAACAATATCATCCAGAGCCTGAAACAGATTTCAGCGATCGCTGATGGAAAGGAATGTTAAACAGGATTTACTATGGATAGTGACAAATTGTACCGCGTAAAAAAGGAAGATATCCCGAAGCTGGAGCGGCTGTTGACGGTCTGCTTCGCGAAGGATCCGCTGTACTGTAAGCTGATTCCGGACGAGGATACACGGAATCGTCTGCTGCCGGAGCTTTTTCACTGTGATCTAGAGGAGATGTTCGAGACCTGCGAAATCTTCGCAGACAGCCCGGAGCTGAATGGCATCCTGGTCGTATCCGACGAGTCGGAGCCGTATAATTTCTTCCGCTATTACCTGACCGAGCTTCGCGCGAATCTGAAGACCGACGAGTACCTCATCAAGGAGGACCCGAGCCTCCGGGCCTTCTGGAACTTCGTGCTCGGTAAGGACTATCTGAACGAGAAGTGGACCGACCAACTCCACCAGGAGGAGCGCATCCACATCATCTACCTCGCCGTCGATCCCGAGAAGCAGCATCATCACATCTCCTCGATCCTCATGGACGAGGCCATCGCCTACGCCGACGCACATCATCTCATGATGTCCCTCGAGACCCACAACGAGCATAACGTCGCCATGTACGAGCATTTCGGCTTCAAGCTTTACGGCGTGATGGAAAAGCACTTCGACCTCAAGCAGTACTGCCTCATCCGAGAGGTGCAGTAGAGGCCATCTTAAGAATTTCGTAAGGGGGTCTGACCCCATAAACTTTTGTTTAGATTCGGTTTATGAAAATTTAATGGGGTCAGACCCCATAAACTCGAGAGGTCAAGACCCCTTGAAATCAGGCCGTATTCCCGATATAATAACCTTGTCTGTGCGTAAGCACGATACAGGAGGTAGTGAGCATGGAGCTTAGACGAATACTCGCGATTCTCGCACTGGTCATCATCGCGTTTCTCCTCGTCGCCGTACTGTATTTCGCAGTGACCGGAGCGAACCAGTACCTTCTGGCCTGTTTATTCTGTCTGGTCGTCGTACCGGTGGTGATCTACATCTTCATCTGGTTCACGAAACTGACAAACAAAAAATAATGCAGGATGTTCTGGTCACGAATCTCTCACATACATCCGGGTGAGGACGCCCGAGATGGACTGTGTCAAAAAGGTGAAGAACATCCATAGTATCCATACACGGATGCTATCCTTAGGAGGATTCACATGGTAAGAGCAATCGTTGGAGCAAACTGGGGCGACGAGGGCAAGGGCAAGATCACCGATGTGCTTGCCGAGACCTCGGATATCGTTGTACGTTTCCAGGGTGGCGCAAATGCCGGCCATACCATCATCAACAATTATGGTCGTTTCTCACTCCACCTTATGCCGAGCGGCATATTCTATAATCACACCACATCCGTACTCGGAAATGGTGTGGCACTCGATATCGAGAGGTTCTGTGCAGAGCTGAAGTCCATCGTCGACGCCGGCGTTCCGACCCCGAAGATCCTGGTATCCAACCGTGCACAGGTTATGATGCCATATCACGTTCTGTTCGATACACTCGAGGAGGCGAGACTCGCCGGTAAGAGCTATGGCTCCACGAAGTCCGGCATCGCACCGTTCTTCTCTGACAAGTATGCGAAGATCGGTCTTCAGGTAAGCGAGCTCTTCGATGAGGAGGTCCTTCAGGATCGTCTGCACAAGGTCATCGAAATCAAGAATGCGATCCTGCGTGAGCTTTATCATGCACCGGAGATCAACTACGACGAGCTCCTCGAGGAGATGCATCGTCAGAGAGATATGATCGCACCGTATGTGACCGATACCTCGAAGTTCCTGCGTGAGGCACTGAAGGAAGGTAAGACCGTCCTGCTCGAGGGTCAGCTCGGTACCATGAAGGATCCGGATCACGGTATCTATCCGATGGTAACCTCCAGCTCCACACTCGCAGCCTATGGTGCCGTCGGTGCCGGTATCCCTCCATATGAGATCAAGGATATCGTCGCTGTAACGAAGGCATATTCCTCCGCAGTCGGTGCCGGTGATTTCGTTTCCGAGCTCTTCGGTGAGGAGGCAGATGAGCTTCGTAGAAGAGGTGGCGATAAGGGTGAGTTCGGTGCAACCACTGGACGTCCGAGAAGAGTCGGCTGGTATGATGCCGTCGCTTCGAAGTATGGTTGCCAGCTTCAGAGCGCGACCGAGGTCGCACTGACCGTCCTCGATGTACTCGGCTACCTGAAGGAGATCAAGGTCTGCGTAGGCTATGAGATCGATGGTAAGGTAACCACCGACTTCCCGGTTACACCGCTCCTTAACAAGGCAAAGCCGGTCTATGAGACCCTGCCGGGCTGGAACTGCGACATCCGCGGCATCAAGAACTATGACGAGCTTCCGGAGAACTGTAAGAACTACATCGACTTCATCGAGAAGCACATCGAGACCCCGATCACTATGGTTTCCAATGGTCCGGAGAGACACGAGATTCTGAAGAGAACCCCGAAGATCTGATCGCGTGACAAATACTAGTATAAACGAGGCGCCCATTGCATCACTGCAATGGGCGCCTCGTTTTTGTGGGTATAGATGAAGGGGTACGATGTCCTTCTCGCGGATGATTTCCACCTCGGTTTCGGTCATCATCGCCGCGCCCTGGAGAATCTTTTCGAAGCGTGTGCAGACGTTGTCGAGGTAAGCGCGGTTATAGGAACGCACGTAGAAGCTCGCCTCCGAATAGGCCGGCACGACATTGGCCGGTGTGCCGCCGCAGTTGGTGACTGTATAATGGATCTTCACGTCGGATGCGACGTGCTCACGTAAAAACTCAACGCCCTGGAAGGCGAGGATGAGGCCATCCAGCGCACTGCGACCCTTTTCCGGGCGGAGCGCAGCGTGCGCACTGGTGCCGTGGTAGATTACCTTATACTTCGAGTTCGCGAGCGACTTCACATCCACCTGCGTATTCGGACCGCCGTGCATCATGAAGGCCACGTCGAGATCGGTGAAATCGCAGCCGTTCCGGATCATCTGGATCTTACCGCTGATGCTTTCCTCGGCAGGGGTTCCGTAGACCGTGATGGTATAGGCCTGGTCCAGGTCTGCTTCTTTCAATGCCTTCGCCGCAGCGAGGATGGATGGACCCTGCAGATGATGACCGCAGGCGTGTCCGAGGCCTGGAAGCGCGTCATACTCACAGAGCAGTCCGATGTTCGGGCCGCCGTTCCTGTGGTGGAAGACGGCCTTAAATGCGGTCGGGACACCCGCAATGCCGGTTTCGACCTCGAAGCCTTCGCGCATAAGCCACTGTGTCAGAACGTCAAGGGCATGAAACTCCTCCATGCCGGTTTCCGGGTGATCGAAGATATCGTCGGCCATCGCGATCAGCTCTTCCCGAACGCCATCGATCGTTTGAAATAATCTTTCCTTCAAATTAAAAGCACCTCCGTTTTTTGATGAGCCCATTATACAGGGCAGCGGAAGTGCTTGTAAAATATAGAAAACAAAAGATTATTATTTATACTTATTTAACAATATAATTGTTAAGAATTCTACAACTTGCCTTTGACATCTATTTCACAGGATTGTATAATTTAGAACGAAATCTATGATTTTGTATGCAATATCTACAAAATCATATCACAGGAGAGCGTATTAACATGGCAAAGAAAGAAATATCACAGGCGGTTATCCAGAGACTTCCTAGATATTATCGATATCTCGAGGATCTCATGGATCAGGGGATCGAGCGCATTTCGTCGAACGAATTAAGTAAGCGGATGAAGCTCACGGCGTCGCAGATCCGTCAGGACCTCAATAACTTCGGCGGCTTCGGTCAGCAGGGCTACGGCTACAACATCCGAAATCTGCATGATGAGATCGCGAAGATCCTGAACATCGATGAGGAGCATGAGATGATCATCGTCGGAGCCGGTCACTTAGGACAGGCACTGGCGAACTATACAAATTTCCGAAAGCGCGGCTTCATCGTAAGAGCTATCTTCGATCAGGACCCGACGGTTATCGGTACCCGGGTAGGCGATGTTGAGGTGCTTCCGATGGAGAAGATCGATGAGGTCGTGAAGGCATCCAATGTCAAGATGGCAGCGGTCTGCATCCCGAAGACACCGGCCGTGAAGGTAGTCGAGCAGCTGATCGCCGACGGCGTCGTTGGTATCTGGAACTTCGCGCACGTCGATCTCGAGGTTCCGGATGATGTCGTCATCGAGAACGTGCATCTCTCCGAGTCGCTGATGCGTCTCAGCTACCGTATGGGTGAAGCCTACGGACGGAAAGAAGCGGAGGACGAGGCATAAGATGGTGATCGGTATCGGCACCGACATCCTGGAAATCAGCCGTATCGAGAGTACCCGGCGAACAGGCACGGAGACTCGTATTTTTACGGATCATGAGCGCCGGCAGGCATCTGGAAGAGATTCCATGCTTGCCGGTGATTTTGCATGTAAGGAGGCGGTCGCGAAGTGCTTCGGCACCGGCTTCCGCGGCTTCCGCCCGATCGACGTCGAGGTGCTCCGGGATGAACTCGGGAAACCCTATGTCGTGCTTCACGGCGCTGCCCGCACACTGTATGACGAGCTGGGCGGACGCTCGATTCAGGTCTCGATCTCCGACACGAAGGAGCTCGTCATCGCATTTGCCATACTGGAGGGCACAGATGGACACAGACAAGACGACCTATCTCAAGAAGATTCCGGCACGCCGGAGCGACAGTAATAAGGGAACCTACGGAAAGATCCTCGTGGCCGCCGGCTCGGAGGGCATGTGTGGTGCCGCTTACCTCGCCGGTCTCGCCGCCTATCGCAGCGGCGCCGGCCTCGTGCGCATCCTGACCCCTGCGTCGAACCGCCTCATCGTGCAGTCCCTGCTTCCGGAGGCGATCTTCACCGGCTACGATTCGGACAGTAATTTCCGGGTCCTGTCCGAGGCCAATGTCTCCTGGGCGGACATCCTCGTGCTGGGGCCAGGTCTCGGCACCGAGGCGCTGAGCGTGACGCTCGTTCGCGAGCTGCTGCAGGCCATCGCAGCGCAGTGTGATGCAACGCCGTCGAAATGGCTTGGGAAATTCCCGCTTCTGCTGATCGACGCAGACGGCCTCAATATCCTGAGCGTCCGTCCGGAGCTCATGCAGCTCGTCGACCAGATCGCACGGCAGATCCCGGTGGTCGTCACGCCACACCCGATGGAGATGGCGCGCCTCTCTGCGGTTTCGCTGCAGGAGATCCTTCAGTGCCCGGCCCACGCGGCGGAAGCATTGGCCGCGGCACATGGCACCATAACCGTGATGAAGGGCTCGGAAACCATCGTCCTGGATGCCGACGGACACGCCTTCCAGAACCTGGAGGCGAGCCCGGCCCTCAGTAAAGGCGGCTCCGGCGACGTCCTGTCCGGTGCCATCGCCGGCGTCTATGCCGTCCTGCGCGCCGACCGAATCGACGCACTGAACGAAGTCCCGCCAGAAGAACAGCGTACGCGTTGGCGCAGGATGGCCTTCGACGCAGCCGTCACCGGCGTCCTGCTCCATGCAGAAGCCGGACGACAGGCCGCAAATATCCACGGAACCCACGGCGTACTCGCCAGGGAAACGGCGGACATGCTCGGAATCGTGATGCATGCGTGAAGATGATTCCTGCGACCCGCCCGCCGTTCTAAGATGCAAACATGTCAGAAAAGCTTGATTCTACGCCGTTTTTACGTTATAGTACTAGAGTTTGATTTAAACATCGATCAATTTTATATATGTAATTGAGGAGAGTATTATGTCAGGACATTCCAAGTTTTCAAACATCCGTGCTAAGAAGGAAAAGAATGATGCCGCAAAGGGCAAAATTTTCACCATGATCGGCCATGAGCTCGCACTGGCTGTAAAGGCCGGTGGACCTGACCCAGCTAACAACTCCAAGCTCGCTGCTGTCATCGCGAAGGCAAAGGCAAACAACATGCCGAACGACACCATCAACAGCGGTATCAAGAAGGCAGCCGGATCCATGGATGCGGATAACTTCGAGGAGCTTCAGTACGAGGGCTACGGCCCGAATGGTGTAGCCATCATCGTCAAGGTTCTGACGGATAATAAGAACCGTGCTGCAGCGGATGTACGTTCCGCATTTACGAAGGGCCACGGCTCACTCGCAACGCAGGGTGCCGTTTCCTTCATGTTTGACGAGAAGGGCCAGATCATCCTCGACCGTGAGGCGATGGACGATATGGGTAAGGACTTCGACACACTGATGGATATGGCCATCGAGGCTGGTGCCGAGGACATCACCGACGAAGAGGATTCCTACGTGATCATCACGGATCCGGCGGACTTCGAGACGGTTCGCGAGAACATCGAGAAGCAGGGCATCCCGATGGCAGAAGCGGACGTCGTGATGATCCCGCAGAACTACGTATCGGTTACCGATCCAGAGGTCGTAAAGGGACTTCGCAGAACCCTCGACCTGCTCGACGCATCCGAGGACGTTCAGACTGTATACACCAACTGGGAAGAAGAGAATGAGGAGTAAAAAAAAGACCGCGTAAGCGGTCTTTTTTTTATGCATTGAGTAGGTTCTTCGGCTCCACCGTCACCGACCAGTTCGTATGATAGATGACGAAGCCCGGTGCCTGATTCGGCACCTTCCGAAGATTCTTCCGAATCGTATAATCGACCTCGACCTTCGGATCCTCACGATGCGAAGAGAAGTACGCCGCGAGCTCCGCCGCCTCGATGAAGACCCGGTCCGGCACCTCCTCCATCGGCTGCCCGCCCGTCTTCACGATGACATGCGAACCCGTCACGCCCTTCGCGTGGAACCAGAGATCCCCGCCATCCCCGAGTCGGAAGCTCACGTCCTCGTTCTGATAATTATTCTTTCCGATGAACAGCTCATAGCCGTCGCTCGTCACCCAGTGGTACGGCTTCGACTTCCGCTGCAGCCGGTTCTTTCCCTTTCCCGGCGTCTTATGCAGGAAACCGAAATCGATCATCTCCCGACGGATATCCTGCAGATCCTCCTCGGACTCCGCGATATCGAGCGCCGTGCGAATCGACTCGAGGTGCTCGACCTCCTTCCGCGTCTCCTCGAGCTGCACCGTCACGTTCTCCTTCGTACGCTTCTGCTTCTGGTACTTCTCGAGGTAGCGCTTCGCATTCTCCGCCGCAGAGAGATCCTTCTGCAGTGGAATCGTGATCTCACTGTTTGTATAGTAGTTCTCGCAGACCAGCTGATCCTCCCCACCCTGCAGCGAGTAGCCGTAGGTGTGCAGCAGCTCACCGTATACGCGGTACTTATCCATGCCCTCGGTATCCCGGAGCTGCTTCTCCTGAATCATCAGCTTCTTCCCGGCACGCTCCATCAGCGTCGTCAGCACCTTCCGGAGATCCGTCGAACGCTGACGGATCCTGGAGCTCTTATCCTTCTCACTGTAGAAGCGGCGGATGACCTCACTCATCGAGTCGAAGTGCTCGACCTCGAAGGCGGCGTCCGCCTCATACAGCGTGAGATCGAAGGCGGAGAAGTCCGTCGGCACCTCATCCTGGTAGACGATGACCGGATCCGGCTGCCGCTCGATTGCAACTTCTTCTATAATATGATGGAAGCTTCCGTACAGTGCGGCCAATGCTTCTGCCGGCTGGCAGTTCGCGGAGAGGTCGGGATCGACACCGGCGCGGTGACAGAGCTCGGAGGCCGTCAGTGGACTGAGACCCGTGATGTGATGGAAGAGCGCCTTGAAGACCGGCTCCGGCTGCTGCGCGAGCAGCGCACAGAAAGCGGCTTCATCGAGTGTCAGCGGATTCTTCTTTACACCCGCATCCGGGATGAAGTACGGACGATTCGGCAGCACCTCCCGCACGGAGGACTGGGAAGCGGAGATGCGCTTCACGGAATCGATGATGCTGTGGTCATCGCGGAGCAGGATGATGTTCGAGTACTTGCCCATCAGCTCGACCGCGAGGTAGCGCTTTCCGAGGTCGCCCATCTCATCGAGATGCTCGATGGTGAAGAGGATGACACGCTCGAGACCGTCCTCGTGCAGCGCCTGGTCCGGCTGTCGCACGTCGAGGATCGCACCGTTTCCGATGTGCTTCCGGAGGGCCATACAGAAGGTCGGCGCGTTGATCGGCGCCGGCTTCGCATCCTCCGTGAGGGTGCAGAGCGGAAGGGACGGATTGACCGAGATCTGTACCTTCACATTATCCTTCTGATTTCGCACGGTCAGCTGGATCTCATCCTTCTCCGGCTGTGTGATCTTCGCAATCCTGCCGCCGATCAGACGCTCGCGAAACTCCTTTACGGTCGCCGAAACGACCAGTCCATCATATGCCATAGCACATCGCCTTTCTATATCAAAAACCTTACGTGACAGTTCAGACAGGGGACCCCACGACCTGAACTGTTAAAACTTTACTTCTAAATTATAGTAGACTATAATTTATTACATATGACTAAAAAACGCAAGCCGCCCTCGGGCAGGCTGTGCACATCGAGGTAATCTATGAAATTAAAAAGCATGACCGGATTCGGACGCGCCGAGGTCTCGAACGACCAGTACCGCCTGTCCGTGGAAGTGAAGTCGGTCAATTCCCGTTTCCTGGATCTCAGCATCAAGATGCCGAAGAAGTTTAATGCACTCGAGGCCAATATCCGAAACACTGTGAAGGAGTACATCTCCCGTGGCAAGGTCGATCTCTTCATCACCTACGAGAGCTTTTCAGAGAAGGGAAAGGCCCTCCGGCTCGATCTGCCGCTCGCGAAGGAGTACCTGGAGTCCATGCGTACACTGGTGAACGCGCTGGGAGTCGAGGACAATGTTAAAGTCACCAATCTGGCGTCGCTGCCGGATGTGCTCGTGCTCTCTGAGGAATCTGAGGATGATGACGCGCTCTGGGAGAGCCTGAAGCCGTCACTCACCGGTGCACTCGAGCGTTTCTCCGAGACCCGTGTGATGGAGGGCGAGAACCTCCAGAAGGATCTCCTCGGAAAACTCGCCGAGATGGAAGCCATCGTGAACCGTATCGATGCGCGTTCGCCGGAGATCACAGCCGCCTATGAGGCGCGTCTTCGTGCGAAGGTATCGGAGCTCCTCGAGGGTACCGGCATCGACGAAGCCCGCATCGTGCAGGAGGTGACGATCTACTCGGATAAGATCTGCACCGATGAGGAGCGGGTACGCCTGCACAGCCATATCAAGAATATGCGGACGAAGCTCCAGAACGACGGCCTCGTCGGTCGTGAGCTTGATTTCGTCGCACAGGAGATGAACCGTGAGGCGAACACGACGCTCAGTAAGGCAAACGACCTGATCGTATCGGAGGATGCGATCGGGCTGAAGACCCTGATCGAGAAGATCCGTGAGCAGATTCAGAATCTTGAGTAAGGAAGGTATACATGGAAAAGGGAGTTTTAGTTGTGATTTCCGGCTTTTCAGGAGCCGGTAAGGGAACGCTGATGAAGCAGCTTGTTTCCCGTTATGATCAGTATGCACTGTCGATCTCAGCGACGACGCGCCAGCCGCGCGAGGGCGAGGTCGATGGACGCGAGTACTTCTTCAGGACGAAGGAGGAGTTCGAGGAGATGATCGCACAGGATGCGCTCGTGGAGTACGCGCAGTACGTCGAGCACTACTACGGCACACCGAAGAAGTATGTCGAGGAGAACCTCGAGGCCGGAAAGGATGTACTACTCGAAATCGAGATCCAGGGCGCACTGAAGATCCGCGAGAAGTACCCGGAGGCGATCCTGATCTTCGTCACACCGCCATCGGGAGAGGAGCTTCGCCGCCGTCTCGTGGAACGTGGCACGGAGACCATGGAGGTCATCGAAAAGCGCCTTCGGAGAGCCATGCAGGAGTCGGAGGGCGTCGAGGCCTACGACTATATATTGGTAAACGATAATATTGACACTTGCACCGAAAAATTGCATAATCTCATACGTGCCGCGCACGAAAAGTCCAGCCGGCACATGGAGATCATCGAAAATGTAAGACAGGATCTGAGGAGGATAGAACATGTCACAGCAAACATATAATGACCTGATTGATGCAGCGAAGAATACGAACGCCATTCAGGACGACACGGATAAGCTCGTAGAGAGCCGTTACGCAGCCGTTATCGCCAGCGCGAAGCGTGCACGTCAGCTGATCGATGGTGCAGATCCTGTACTTCCGAACGCAGAAGGCAGAAAGCCGCTCGCGATCGCTGTCGAGGAGCTCGCACGGAATCTCGTGACCATCAAGCGTGGTACGGAGGTCGATGACGATCCGAAGATCGCGGCGAGAGAGAACCCGGGCTTCGCTTTTGACCTCGATGAGGACAGCGAGGACGAGGACAGTGAGGATATCATGCTGATGAACGATGCGCATGCAGCTTCCTCTGAGGATGACTACAACTCCGACAGCGAAGCATAATATATGAAGATTCACATGATA
The DNA here is from genome assembly GCF_052064255.1 of Oribacterium sp. HCP3S3_B9. Lineage (NCBI taxonomy): Bacteria > Bacillati > Bacillota > Clostridia > Lachnospirales > Lachnospiraceae > Oribacterium > Oribacterium sp. HCP3S3_B9. Next base: position 211,247 of record NZ_JBQHVY010000002.1, on the reverse strand, counting down.
TCCCTCGGTTGTGACAAGAACCGGGTGGACAGTGAGAAGATGCTTTCCAACCTGCTCGAGAAGTATCCGGGCAGTGAGCTCACCGATGATCCGGCTGAGGCAGATATTACAGTCATCAATACCTGCGCCTTCATCGGGGATGCGAAGGAGGAGAGCATCAACACCATCATCGAGAATGGTGAATATAAAGAAACAGGCAGGCTCAAGAAGCTCATCGTGGCGGGCTGCCTCGCAGAGCGCTACCGTGAGGAGATCCGAAAGGAGCTTCCGGAGGTCGATGAGGTCATCGGCGTGAAGGAGTATGTCGAGCGTCTGGATGTGCAGATGAAGCGTGTCGAGAACGCAGAGAACTACACGGCGTATCTCAAGATCGCCGAGGGCTGCGACAAGTGCTGCACCTACTGCATCATCCCGAAGCTGCGCGGACACTACCGCTCGGTGCCGATGGAACACCTTCTGGAGGAGGCGAAGCGACTTGCTTCCGAGGGCACGAAGGAGCTGATCCTCGTGGCCCAGGAGACGACCCTCTACGGTGTCGATCTCTATGGTAAGAAGAGCCTTCCGGAGCTCCTGAACCGGCTTTCGGAGATCGAGGGTCTCGAGTGGATCCGTATCCTGTACTGCTACCCGGAGGAGATCACGGACGAGCTCATCCAGACGATCCGTGATAACCCGAAGGTCGTACACTACCTCGACATCCCGATCCAGCATGCGTCGGATAAGATCCTGAAGAACATGCACCGTCGGACCCGTGAGTCGGAGCTCCGTGAGCGCATCGCGACGCTTCGTCGTGAGATCCCGGACATCGCCCTTCGGACGACCCTGATCACCGGCTTCCCGGGCGAGACAGAGGAGGACTTCGACATCCTGAAGAACTTCGTCACGGAGATGCGCTTCGACCGCCTGGGTGTCTTCCCGTATTCGCAGGAAGAGGATACGCCGGCTGCGGAGATGGAGGGCCAGGTGCCGGAGAAGATCAAGCTTCAGCGGCAGGATGAGATCATGCGGCTGCAGCAGGGGATCGCTTTCGAGAAGGCGAGAGAACAGATCGGACGAGAACTCAGGGTTATCATCGTCGGATATGATCCGGAGCATAACGAGTATCTGTGTCGTTCCTATATGGATAACCCGGATATCGACAGTCTCGTCTATGTCGATGCAGGTGAGTATCATAACGAACTCAGCGGTGATATGATTTCCTGTCGTATCATCGAGGCGGATGGTTATGATCTGATAGGAGAGAGAATCTGATGAATCTGCCGAATAAACTGACTTTATTACGAGTTGTACTGATTCCGGTGTTTGTGGTACTGCTTCTCCTGGAGGGCGGACAGAACGATACGCTCCGCATCGCAGCGCTGATCGTGTTCTGCTTCGCCTCCTTCACGGATTTCCTGGATGGTCAAATCGCACGCCGGAACAATCTGGTGACGAACTTCGGAAAGTTCATGGACCCGCTGGCGGATAAGCTGCTGGTCTGCTCCGCACTGATCTGCATGATCGAGCTCGGACAGCTTCCGTCCTGGTACGTCATCACCGTGATCGCCCGTGAGTTCATCATCTCCGGCTTCCGTCTGGTGGCGGCCGACAACGGCATCGTGATCGCCGCATCCTGGTGGGGAAAGTTCAAGACGACCTTCCAGATGCTTACGGTCATCCTGCTGATCCTGAACATCCCGGCACTTCATACCGTGACGCTGATCATCGCAGGCGTCGCCTTCGTCCTGACGCTGGTATCCCTGCTTGACTACATCGCAAAGAACTATAAGGTTATCACCGAGGGCGGTATGTAAGGAGAGAATCCGATGATTTTTTCTAAGCACATGTACTATGGAAGGCATGCAGCAGAGCACCGGTCCTATATCCTGGATAACCTCCGGAAGGGCCAGTTCCAGCCGGGGGCGTACGTCATCGTGCGTGCACCGGAGCCCAATCTATATGAAATCTACAATCAGGCCATGTTCCTGAATCCGAAGCTCGATACGGAGACGGTCGAGGTACTCGGGATCGGCTATGGCTATCGGGATACGATCGACTGCGTCACACAGATGCTGAAGGATCGCCACATCCTGTAAACACGAGGAGGACAGCAGATGCTTTTATGTATGATATTAAAAGTCATCGGGCTCGTCCTCCTCTTTCTTTTACTGCTGCTCCTGCTTCTCCTCGGACTCGTCCTGCTGGTCCCGTTCCGCTATGCGGGTGCCGGCCATAAGGGCGAAGCGGCCACGGATTACGCCGCGCACCTCGAGCTCAGCTGGCTTCTCCATATGGTGCAGCTCCACGCGGACATCACCCCGGCGGGGCTTGCGTATTCCCTCCGCATCCTCTGCTTCCGCCCGGTCGATTCTTCCGGTGGTTTCGCATTACAGGATGAACATACAGATGTTGAGTTGAAGCAGCCTTCGAAAGATGAGAAAATATCGGAAGAGAGCGTGAACGTTCCTGAAAGTAAAGCAGAAGCATCTGAACGTGCTGCTGCACAGACGGCGGAGGTCGACAGCATTGAACTGAAAAGCAGTACGACGCCGGAGCAACTGAATGAGACGAAAACAGTGGCGGATGAAACGCCGACTTCCGACATCGATCAGGAAAGCAAAACGAAACGTACATCCCCTGCGGCTGAAGAACCGAAGAAAAAGAAGAGGAAAAAATTCTTATTTGCTGATAGAATAAAGAGAATCTGCGAAAAGGCTTCCTCGCTTCGCGAGATGGTGGAGGATGAGGAGAATCAGAAGGCCGTCCGTCTGCTGATTTCCAGAGTGAAGTACCTGCTTCACCATCTTCGCTTTCGGAAGTTCGAAGGTCGACTCGCGTTCGGCTTCGAGGATCCGGCGATGGTGGGACGGACGCTCGCTGTGCTCAGCCTGTTCTACCCGCTGTACGGGGAATGCTTCACGATCACGCCGGTGTTTGACCATACGCTGTTCGAGGGCGAGATCACACTGAAGGGACATGTGCGTCTCATCCACATCCTGATCGCGGGGATACAGCTGATGATGAATAAGAAGATACGCGGGCTCGTGCTCGATCGTATATAAGGAGGCTCAGTATGAGTGATTCTACGAATGTAAAAGATATACTCGATACCATGTTTAAGGGCATGGACGGTTTCGTGAATTCGAAGACCGTCGTTGGTGAGCCGGTGAAGGTCGGCGACGCCACCCTGATTCCGCTCATCGAGGTCAGCTGCGGCATGGGTGCCGGCGGCTATGTAAAGGAGAAGGATGCAAAGAATGGTGATGGTGGTGCGGGAGCGCTCAGCTCGAAGATCACCCCGACCGCGATCCTCGTGCTTCAGAACGGAAATACGAAGCTCGTCAATATCAAGAACCAGGATGCCATCACGAAGCTCCTCGATATGCTTCCGGAAACCATCGATAAGATCACCGGCGGCAGCCGCATCTCGAAGAGTGCCCAGGCAGCCGCGGACGAGATGGCTGAAAAGGCGACGTCGGAAACCGTCGTCGAGGATGCAGAAACCCTGTAATGCCGCTATACTGACTTTACATTTCGTGTCCCGGATGATATTTTGGAAAAAATGCGTAAAAGTACTTGCAATACAAATGGAGATTTGTTATTATAGGCGAGTCGCGAATTCAGGGGCATGATTGTGTCTCGATTCGATTAATTTGAAAGGGAGGTGCAACCATGGCAAAGTGCGCAATTTGTGAGAAGGCAGTTCACTTCGGAAATCAGGTAAGCCATTCACATAGAAGATCAAACAAGATCTGGAAGGCTAACGTTAAGTCTGTTAGAGTAAAGGTAAATGGTGGTACAAAGAAGATGTATGTATGTACTTCCTGCTTAAGATCCGGTAAGGTTGAGCGTGCATTCGGTACAGCCAAGGCTTCAGAGGCAGTAGCTGCAACAGAGAACGCTTAATTTTGAGATCGTTTGATTGAAAGATTATTGGGCATTACGATCGAATCGTAATGCCCTTTTTCTGTTTTAAGCGCTCCATAGATATGGTATAATCATAGTGTTTATGATTTAATATAGATCCTTATTCGGGAGGTACGATATGAGAGGAACGATTGCATCCAAAATGGGTGAGATTCAGATAACGCCAGACGTTATTGCAGCCTATGCGGGTATGACCGCCGTTGAGTGCTTCGGCATCGTGGGTATGGCGAAGGTTTCTGTACAGCAGGGCCTGGTCAAGCTCCTCAAGCGTGAAAGTCAGTCCAAGGGCATCCTCGTAACGATGGAGGAGGACGGAATCTCTCTGGACTTCCATGTCATCGTGGCATACGGCGTCAGCATTCAGGCGGTCGCGGAGAACCTGATCGAGAATGTCCGCTACAAGGTAGAAGAGTATACTGGTATGAAGGTGAAGGATGTGAACGTCTATGTAGAGGGCGTTCGCGTCATTGACTAAGTAGCTTTACAAGGAGGAATTACCTGTGGGTGATCAGATAGATGCTTTACAGCTGAAAAATGCATTTCTGGCTGGCGCGAACAACTTAAACGCGAAGAAGGAGTGGATCAATGAGTTAAACGTGTTCCCTGTACCGGATGGCGATACAGGTACGAACATGACCATGACCATCATGTCAGCGGCACGAGAGGTCGCCGCGATCAGTGCACCGACCCTGGAGAATGTCGCGAAGGCGATGGCCAGCGGCTCTCTTCGTGGCGCACGCGGAAACTCCGGTGTCATCCTGAGCCAGCTGATTCGTGGCTTTACGAAGGAGATTCGTGAGCATGCGGATGAGGCAGGAATCGATAACCTGATCATGGCACGTGCCTTCAGCCGTGCCGTGGAGACGGCGTACAAGGCGGTCATGAAGCCGAAGGAGGGTACGATTCTGACGGTGGCGAAGGGCATGGCCGATCGCATCACCGAGCTTTCAGTGACCGATGAGGATCTCATCACGCTGCTGGAGAAGGTCGTCGCGTACGGTGACGAGGTGCTCGCGAAGACCCCGGAGATGCTTCCGGTACTGAAGGAGGCGGGTGTCGTCGATTCCGGCGGACAGGGCCTCATGACGGTCGTGAAGGGTGCCCTGGCTTCGCTCAAGGGAGAAGAGGTCGTCCTCGATCTCGGCGATCAGGGCGCGGCGAAGGCCGAGGCTCCGGTGGAGCGGAAGTCCCGTGGCGAGATCTCAACGGCGGACATCAAGTTCGGTTACTGCACCGAGTTCATGGTGAACGGTGATCATGAGTTCACGGATGAGGAGGTCGACAGCCTGCGTGCGTGGCTCGGCGGGGTCGGTGACTCCATCGTCTGCTTCTCGGATGAGAACATCATCAAGGTACATGTCCATACGAATCACCCAGGCAATGCCTTCGAGAAGGGCCTCAGCATGGGTTATCTCTCGAAGATGAAGGTCGATAATATGCGCCTCGAGCATCATGAGGTGCTCATCGAGGATGCCTCGAGGATCGCAGAGGAGAAGAAGGAAGAAGCTGCGTCTGCAGCGGCACCGGAGAAGCCGGAAGAGCCTGCGAAGGAGTACGGCTTCATCTCGGTATCGGCCGGTGATGGACTCACGGAAATCTTCCGCGGTATCGGCGTCGATTATGTCATCGAGGGCGGTCAGACGATGAATCCGTCCACCGAGGACATCTTAAACGCCTGCGATCAGGTCAATGCAGAGACGATCTTCGTCCTTCCGAATAACAAGAACATCATCCTCGCAGCCAATCAGGCGAAGGATATCATCGAGGATAAGAACATCATCGTCGTTCCGACAAAGACGATCCCGCAGGGCATCACAGCGATGATCAGCTTCAGCCCGGATATGAATCCAGAGGAGAACCTCGAGGCGATGAAGGATGCGTCCCAGTGCGTACGCACCGGTGAGATCACCTATGCGGTCCGCAACACCACCATCGACGGCCATGCCATCGAGAAGGATGACATCATGGCCCTGGGCGATGACGGTCTGCTGGCCGTCGCGAAGGAGAAGAACCAGGCGGTTCTGGAGGCGCTCAAGGCAATGGTAAACGACGAATCTGAGATCATCACCATCTACTATGGTCAGGACATCCCGGAGGAGGAAGCGGAGGCACTGGCTACGCGTATCCGTAAGGCGTACCCGCAGGTCGAGACCGAGCTTCAGTACGGCGGACAGCCGATCTACTACTATTTCCTGTCGGTAGAGTAATCGTATGAACGAAACGGAGCTCCTGAGGAAACTCAGGGGCTCTTTTATATAGAAACATGGAACTTACAGAACTGAAGGGCATCGGCCCGAAAACAGAAAAGCTGTTTCAGAAGCTGGGGATTCGGACCGTAGAGGACCTCGTCTACTACTTCCCGCACACCTATCTGAGCTTCCCGAAGACGCAGGTGGTGGGGAGTCTCGTCGATGGCGAGCAGCAGGCGGTCATGGGCATGCTCGAGAAGGATGCGACGGTGGTGCATCTCCACGGTCTCCTTATGACGACGGCCTATGTCCGAGATCTCTCGGGAAAGCTGCGTCTCTGCTGGTTCAATGCCGCCTTTCTAAAGAGTACACTGCGGGCCGGTACGGTCCTGGTCTTCCTCGGGAAGGTCACGAGCTTCAAGGGACAGAAGACGATGCAGCAGCCCCGGATCTTTCGACCGGAGGAATACGAAGCGAAGCCAGGCACCCTGGAGCCGGTCTATGGGCAGACGAAGGGGCTCTCGAATACGGCGATTCTGAAGGCGGTGCGGCAGGCGATGGACGTGTCGGTGTTCCGTCCGGATTTCGTCCCGGAGAGCATACGCTGTAACCGGACCCTGATGGATATGCGGACGGCGGTCCGGGCAATGCATTTTCCGGAGAGCGTGACGCAGTTCGAAGCGGCCCGAAAACGCCTTGCGTTTAACGAGCTGTTCCTCTTTTCTCTGGCGCTGGCGGAGAAGAAGGCGCATCACGCAGCGGAACGCTCGCGCTTCGTGATCGAGGCGCATCCGGAGGTAGCGGCGCTGGTAGAGAAGCTGCTGTTTCAGCTCACCGAAGGGCAGAAGGCGGCCGTGCAGGACATCACGGCGGATCTCCGGTCTGGCTTCGTGATGAACCGCCTCGTGCAGGGAGATGTCGGCTCCGGAAAGACCATCGTCGCCTTTCTCGCGATGCTGGAGACGGCGCTCAGCGGCTACCAGGCGGCACTGATGGCGCCGACGGAGATTCTCGCGGAGCAGCATTTTGCGAAGATGAAGGCGATGATCGAGGAGCATGCGCTCGCGCTTCGACCGGTGCTCGTGACCGGTTCGATGACGGCGAAGGAGCGGAAAACGCTCTATACACGCATCGCCACCCACGATGCGGATCTCATCATCGGCACCCATGCCCTGTTCCAGGAGAAGGTCGTCTATGACCAGCTCGCACTCGTGATCACGGATGAGCAGCACCGCTTCGGCGTGAATCAGCGGCAGGAGCTGTCAGAAAAGGGCCAGCGACCGCATACACTCGTGATGTCGGCGACCCCGATTCCGCGGACGCTCGCTATGCTCGTCTATGCGGATATGCAGGTGAGCCTGATCCGGGAGAAGCCGGCGGATCGTCTCCCGATCCGGAACGCGGTGGTCGATGAGAATTATCGAAAGAATGCGTATAAATTCATCTACGAGGAGATCCGGAAGGGACGTCAGGCCTACATCATCTGTCCGATGGTGGAGCCGAACGATATGCTCGATCTCGAGAATGTATCGGATTATGTGCAAAAGATCCGTAAAATTTTCCCAAAAGAAGTGAAGATCGGGAAACTCCATGGTAAGATGAAGCCGGCAGAAAAAGAAGACATCATGGCACGCTTTCTCGCGCACGAGATCGACCTCCTCGTGTCGACGACCGTCGTCGAGGTCGGGGTCGATGTGCCGAATGCGACGGTGATGATGGTGGAGAATGCAGAGCGCTTCGGACTGGCGCAGCTTCACCAGCTGCGCGGACGAGTCGGACGCTCGGAGCATCAGAGCTTCTGCATCTTCGTCGATACGCAGAACTCGGAGAAGTCGAAGCAGCGACTGCAGATCCTCGCCCACTCAAACGACGGCTTCGACATCGCAGAGCAGGATCTCCGGCTTCGGGGACCGGGTGACATCTTCGGTGTCCGTCAGTCGGGTGCCCTGGATTTCGCCATCGCAGACATCTATGAGGATGGCGCGCTCCTCCGGGAAGCTTCAGAGGATGCAGCCTTCGTACTGAAGACGGATGCGGAGCTTACGCTTCCGGAGCATGGGGAGCTGAAAAAAGCGCTTGATCGCTTCCTCGCGAAGAGCTGTACACTATGAGATTCCCGCGTCTGTCAGGCGCAGAATGACGGACTCGAGCAGATGACAGAGATCAGACGGTGGCATCAGCCTTTGACAGGGATGCCGATGCATCCTTATATTAAGAAGAAAACTGAAGTGTTATAGAAAGAGAGCAGAGATGAGAGTAATTGCAGGAACCGCACGGAGCCTTCAGCTGAAGACCGTAGATTCGATGGATACACGTCCGACCCAGGACCGTATCAAGGAAACCCTTTTTAATATTTTACAGTTCGAGGTCCAGGGTATCGACTTCCTCGATCTCTTCGCAGGCTCCGGCGGCATCGGCATCGAGGCGATCTCCCGTGGTGCCCGTCGTGCGGTCTTCGTCGATAATGCACCGAAGTCGATCCGCTGCATCGAGGAGAACCTCACGCACTGTAAGTTCACCGAGGAGGGTGTGGTGATCGCCTCCGACTATATGTCGGCGCTGAACCGCCTCCGGAACGCAGGCTACCACTTCAGCGTGGTCTTCATGGACCCGCCATATAATCACGGCTTCGAGCGGAAGGCGATGGACATCCTCCACGATATGGATTATGTCGATGAGCATACGCTGTTCATCATCGAGGCGGATCTCAACGATGATCTGACGGATGACATCGAGGCACTCGGCTACACGCTCGTACGTGAAAAGCTGTATAAGACGAACAAGCACGTTTTCTTCCGTAAAAAGTAAGAAAAACTTCGGAAGATCGGACTTGTCAAGCGACGAAAAAGGCATAAGATAATAGCCTGGAGAGAAGAACAGTATGAAAATCGGAATCTATCCTGGATCCTTTGATCCGGTGACTTTCGGTCATCTTGACATCATCGAGCGCGGCGCGAAAATCGTCGATAAGCTCATCGTAGGCGTGCTTACAAACAACGCGAAAACGCCGTTGTTTTCAAGTGAAGAACGTGTTAGAATGATTAATAATTTGACGAAACATCTCGACAATGTCGAGGCGAAGGCCTTCGATGGCCTGACGGTCGACTTCGCACATGCGGAGGGCGCTACCGTGATCGTCAGAGGACTCCGTGCCGTGACGGATTTCGAGTACGAGCTTCAGCTCGCACAGACGAATAAGGTCATCGCGCCGGATATCGATACGATCTTTCTAACAACAAATCTGAAGTATTCCTATCTCAGCTCCAGCACCGTAAAGGAAATCGCAAGCTTCGGCGGCGATATCCATGAATTCGTGTCACCTGAGATACAGGATAGAATGAAGGGAAAATTTAAGGCGGTTAAGAAACATGAGCAGAATTGAGCAGTTAATCGGTGAGATTGAGGAGTACATTGACAGCTGTAAGTATCAGCCACTGTCGAATTCGAAGATCCTTGTAAATAAAGAGGAGATGGAGGAGCTTCTGGTCGAGCTTCGCCTCCGTGTTCCGGATGAGATCAAGAAGTACCAGAAGATCATTTCCCAGCAGGATGCGATCCTTGCAGATGCGAAGAATCAGGCAGAGAGCATGATTCAGGATGCAAAGCAGCAGACCGAGGAGATGGTATCTGAGAACGAGATCATGCAGCAGGCCTACACGAAGGCAAACGAGCTCGTACAGCAGGCACAGGCGCAGGCAGATCAGATCCTCGCAAATGCGACCGCTGAGTCCAACAACATGAAGCTGAACGCCATCCAGTACACAGACTCCATCCTCGCCTCCATCGAGACCCTGATGAGCCACTCGATGGTCGAGCAGCAGTCGAGATACCAGGCGCTCATGGAAAACATGCAGCAGACCTACGATGTCGTCGTCAGCAATCGTCGTGAGCTGAACACGGCAGTTTATCAGCCGGAGCCACAGCAGGAGACCGCGGAGCAGCAGCCGGCAGCGTCGGCGCCAGCGGCATCTGCGCAGGATGATGCACAGTAAGTGATGTGATGCACAGGTCGTGGAGTGAACACTCCACGACCTTTTCCGTACGGATGAGATGGAGTTATCGTTCAGGCAGCCGGGACCCGAAAAAAGTTTCAAATTAATGCTTGACACTCACCCGTCTGTCTGATATTATCTTACCTGTTGCTGAGGCAGACACAACACAGCAACGAAAACAACTTATCGATGCGTGGCTCAGCTTGGTAGAGCGCTGCGTTCGGGACGCAGAGGTCGCTGGTTCGAATCCAGTCGCATCGACTACCCTTGGGACTGACTCGTAAGCATGGCTTACGGGTTTTTCTTTTTGTGTAATCATACATACAGGACGGAATGTTCATTGATTCAGCTCTCTGAAAATGATATTCTAAGAGCAAACAATCATTCGGCTGTTGCAACAGATCGGAGGCAAGATGAGCTGTATCAGAGAAGAACTGGAAGCGCTGGAGCGGGAGACCCTGTCGCCGTATGCGGCACTCTCCTCGGAATCGCAGGGGAGAGACCGGGCGGAGGAGCCGGACGACATACGCCCGTGCTTCGAGCGTGATCGTGACCGTATCATCCACTGTAAGGCCTTCCGCCGCCTCAAGCATAAGACGCAGGTTTTCATCGCACCGGAGGGAGACCACTACCGTACGCGTCTCACCCATACCCTGGAGGTCAGTCAGATCGCCCGGACCTTCGGTAAGGCACTCCGTCTCAACGAGGACCTCATCGAGGCGATCGCCCTCGGCCATGATCTCGGCCATACCCCGTTCGGGCACAGCGGCGAGCATGTGCTGAACAGCCTCTGTCACGAGGGCTTCTCCCATGTCGAGCAGAGCGTGCGCGTCGTCGAGGTGCTGGAAAAAAATGGCCAGGGCCTCAATCTCACGAAGGAGGTGCGCGACGGCATCCTGAACCACCGCACCTCGGGTCATCCGAACACCCTCGAGGGTCAGGCGGTCCGCTTCGCGGATAAGATCGCCTACATCAACCACGACATCGACGACTCGATCCGCGCGGGCCTCATCCGGGAGGAGGAGATCCCGTCGGAGATCAGCGACATCCTGGGGCACTCGGTGAAGGAACGCTTAAGCGTCCTGATCCATGACGTGATCTATCAGTCGAAGGGACAGCCGCTGCTTACGATGTCGGCACCGGTCGAGCATGCGATGCAGTCGCTTCGGGAGTGGATGTTCACGCATGTCTATATCGGCGGTGAGGCGAAGCAGGAGGAGGTCAAGGTTCGACGCATGATGACGCTGCTGTTCCAGTATTATATGGAGCACCCGGACTCGATGACCGAGGAGTTCATCACCATGCTCGAATCGAATCTCGCGAAGATCGCGTCGGATGATCCGGAGAAGGAGCTCAAGCGTCAGATCGCGCGCGAGCGCTCCGTCTGCGATTATATCGCCGGCATGACGGACGATTACTGTATCTATAAATTTAAGGAGTATTTTGTGCCGGTCGGCTGGCAGAAGTTTTAGAAGAACTGGAGAATCCTCTTGTATTATCCTGAAGAAGTCATAGAAGAAGTAAGATCACGGGCCGATATCGTGGACGTGGTCGGTAAGGTCGTCCATCTGAAAAAGATGGGCGCCAATTATTTCGGGCTCTGCCCGTTTCATGGAGAGAAGACGCCCTCCTTTTCCGTGAATCAGTCGAAGCAGATTTTCTACTGCTTCGGATGCGGAAAGGGCGGCGATGTCGTGAAGTTCACGATGGAGTATGAGAACCTCACCTTCCTGGAGGCGGTGCGGAAGCTCGCCGACGAAGAGGGCTATCAGCTTCCGGAGGGAAATGTCAGCAGTGAGGAGCGGCAGAGCCGTGACCTCCGGACGAAGCTTCTCGAGATCAATAAAAAGGCGGCTGTCTACTTTTACGATGCGCTCCGGAAGCCGGTCGGACAGCTCGGTATGAACTACTTCCGGAAGCGTCAGCTGAGTGACGAAACGCTCCGAGTATGGGGACTCGGCTATGCCGACCAGACCCGGGACGGACTCTATCGCTATCTCCGCCAGTGCGGCTATGAGGACGCGATCCTCCGGGAGTCCGGTCTCGTGAACTTCTCCGAGCGCGGCGCGTACGATAAGTTCTTTAATCGTGTCATCTTCCCGATCATGGATGTTAACAGCCGTGTCATCGGCTTCGGTGGCCGTGTGATGGGCGAGGGTGAGCCGAAGTACCTGAACAGTCCGGAGACCCGTCTCTTCGACAAGTCAAGAAACCTCTTCGGTCTCTGCTATGCGAAGAAGTCGCGGAAGAAGTATTTCATCCTCTGTGAGGGCTATATGGACGTCATCTCGATGCACCAGGCCGGCTTCACAAATGCGGTCGCTTCGCTCGGTACGGCGCTCACGGAAGAGCAGTGCCGCCTTCTCAGGCGCTATGTCGGTGAGATCCTTCTCACCTATGATTCGGATGGTGCCGGCATCAAGGCCGCGAAGCGCGCGATGCCGATGCTGAAGGCGGTCGGGATCCAGAGTAAGGTCATCAGCATGAAGCCATACAAGGACCCGGACGAGTTCATCAAGGCGAAGGGACAGGAAGCTTTTCAGGAGCGCATCGACCAGGCACAGAACAGCTTTCTATGGCTCATCGATGTGATGAAGCTCGACTACGACCTCAAGGACCCGGCAGGCATGACAGCGTATACAAATGCCGCCGCGGAGAAGCTGAGCGAGATCCAGGAGGCCATCGAGCGGGAGAATTATATCCAGGCTGTGGCCCGCGAGCAGATGATCGACGTGAATGCCCTGCGTCGCCTCGTAAATACGATGGGCGAGCAGCGGGCGCGCCGGAACTCCCCGCTGAACGAGAAGATGTATCAGTCCACGAGCTTCATGCCGCGGACGAACCCGAAGAAGAAGGTAGAGACGGCGCTTCAGAAGTCGGAGAAGCAGCTCGTCACCTGGCTCAGTGAAAAGCCGGAGCTCATACCGACGGTCCAGAAGTACATCCAGCCGGCGGACATCAGTGATGAAACCGTCCGCACGGTACTGGAGCTCGTCTACCAGCAGCAGCCGGTCAATACGATCCTCGATCGTTTCCGTGAGGATGAGGAGGCGTATGAGAAGGTCGCCGCGATGTTTAACGGGAATCTACTGCCGGAGGATGTCGACGAGCGCGAGTTCAAGCGCGGGCTCGAGGATGTGATTCGGAATGTCAAGATGAGCTCGCTGAATACGAAAATCGCGAATGAGACGGATCCTCGTCAGCTGTCGGAGCTCTTCCGGCAACAGTCGGCGCTTCAGGGTATGCACATCGACTGAGTATATGGGCGAGGCTGCATCAAACTCGCCTGCGGAACTGTCTTGATGAAATAGGCTGGTACAGGACAGCAGAAGCATTTCGATGAAACAGGACATAGCTGGTCTGCAGAAGGATCCCGATGCATAGAACGATCAGGCTATATACAGGAGGAACGAATTGGAAAAGCAGTTTCAGCTTCCGAAAAGACTGGAAACCATCATAGAGCGGATGCCGGACTCCGGCTGCCTCGCGGATATCGGCTGTGATCATGCCTATGTCGCGATCGAGGCGGTACGGCGTGGGAGAGCGGCACGCGCCCTCGCCTGTGACGTACGGAAGGGTCCGCTGCAGCAGGCAGCGGAGCATATTCTCTGCGCAGGACTCGCCGGAAAGATCGAGACCCGCCTCTCAGACGGCCTCGAGAAGGTCGCGCCGGGGGAGGCCGACACCGTCGTCGTCGCGGGTATGGGCGGACCGCTGATGGAGCGCATCCTGCAGGGACGGCTCAGGGACTTCGCGCACTTCGTTCTGTCACCACAGTCGGAGATCCCGCACTTCCGCCACTTCCTTCTCGCAGAGGGCATGCAGATCGACGAAGAAACGATGCTCATCGATGAGGGAAAGTATTATGTCATACTTAACGTATCGAAGTGTGCAGACGCGGCGTCCTCCGACTCGATGTATGTCACGGAGGAGGACTTCCTTTATGGTGGCCGTCTGCTCCGCCGGCTGGATCCGGTTTTAAAAAGCTTTCTGGAAAAGGAAAAAACGAGATATGAGGGCATCCTCAGACAGACCGATTCGCTGGAGGTACGTACCGCATATCAGCATTGTATGAACGCACTGGAGGCATATCGATGAACACAGTATCTATGATTACAGAAAAGCTCGAGCAGCTCGCGCCGAAGGCAGCCGCCTGCGACTGGGATAACCCGGGGCTGCTGGTCGGTCGTTCGGACCGGGAGGTCAGCCGCATCTATGTCGCACTGGATGCCACCTGCACGGTCGTCGATGCCGCGATCGATGCCGGCAGCGATCTGATCGTGACCCATCACCCGATCATCTTCCGTGGCGTGAAGTCCATCAATGATCAGTCAGCACTGGGGCTCAAGCTTCTGGATCTCATACGGAATGACGTTTCTGTCTTTTCGATGCACACGAACTTCGATTCCTGCCCGGGCGGCATGGCGGACATCGTCTGTGCGGCCCTGGGACTTCGGAAGACGGGCCTGATGGAGCCGACGGGATTTCTTCCGAAGGACACGCAGAACGGCGCAGCAGAGGGTCTTCAGCTGCGTGTCGTGGAAACAGAGCGCGATGTGAATCCAGATGCCTATGGCATCGGCTTCACGGCAGAGCTGCCGGAGCTGCTGAGCGCTGCAGAGCTCGCGGCCCGTGTGAAGGCGTGCTTCGGACTGCCGTTTGTTCAGTACTATGATGCCGGTATGCCGATCCGGCGCATCGCCTGCTGTCCGGGTTCTGGACGCGGCGAGCTGAAGGAGGTACTTAGCCTCGGGGTTGACGCCTTCCTGAGCGGCGATATGGGCCACCACGAGGGCCTCGACCTCTGTGAGGAGGGCATCAGTCTTCTCGACGCTGGCCACTACGGCCTCGAGCATATCTTCGTGCACTACATCGCCGAGTTTCTGCGGGCAGAGTTCCCGGAGGCAGAGATCATCGAGGAGGAGCTGCACTTCCCGGCGCAGATTGTCTGAGGAGGAAAGTACATGACGATTACAGTTCAGGGGAAGACCTGCGAATATCCAGCGGGCACGACATTTTATGAGATCGCGATGCAGCATCAGGCGGAGATCCCGCAAGAGATCCTGCTGGCAAAGCTCGGTACGAAGCTCTACGAGCTTCATAAGCATGTACCGGAGAGGGGCGGGGAGATCAGTTTCATCACCGGCGCAGACAAGGAAGGGCACATGGCCTACCAGCGCTCGGCGATCTTTATGATGCTGAAGGCCTTTTATCACCTCTGTGCCGATGTGAAGGATTTCGGCGTCGTGGTCGACTATACCCTCGGCGGTGGCTTCTACTGTTATCTTCGTGGCGGGGTCGAGGTGACGGAGGCACTGCTCGCTCAGGTGAAGCAGACCATGGAAGCGTACCGGGATCAGAAGATTCCGATCATGAAGAGGAGTGTGCAGACCGACGAAGCGATCCGGATGTTCCGTGAGGTCGGGATGACGAGCAAGGAGCGTCTGTTCCACTATCGTATGACGAGCCGGGTCAATATCTACAGCCTCGGAAATTTCTTCGATTACTTCTATGGCTATATGGTGATGGATACCAGCTACATCCGGGCCTTCGACCTCGTACCGTACGGCAGCGGCTTCGTACTGATGCTGCCGACGATGCGGGATCCGGAGCATGTAGCGCGCTTCGTGCCGCTGGATAAGCTCTATAAGGTCCAGAAGGAATCCGCGGCCTGGGCGAACTCCATCGACTGCGGCAATGTCGCCGCGCTGAATGACTGCATCGTCCAGGGTGGCACCGATGAGCTCATCCTGATGCAGGAGGCGATCTTCGAGAAGACGATCGGCAACGTCGCGATGGAGATCGCGAAGCGGAATAAGAAGTTCGTCATGATCGCCGGCCCGTCGAGCTCCGGCAAGACGACCTTTTCACGTCGTCTCAGCATACAGCTCATGGCCCTCGGCCTGCATCCGCACCCGATCACCGTCGATAATTACTTCCGTGATCGCGAGCTCGCCCCGATCGGCCCGGATGGAAAGAAGGATTTCGAGTCCATAAAGTGTGTCGACATCGAGCAGTTCAGTGAGGATATGCTGAAGCTCCTCGCAGGCGAGACGGTGCAGCTGCCAGTCTACAATTTTATAACCGGAAAGCGCGAGTACCGCGGCCACTTCTGTAAGCTCGGCGAGAACGACGTCCTCGTCATCGAAGGCATCCACTGCCTGAATGACGAGATGTCGAAGCAGCTTCCGGTGGACGCACGCTTCAAGATCTATATCTCCGCCCTGACCCAGATCAATGTCGACGACCACAACCGCATACCGACGGCGGATGGCCGTCTCCTCCGCCGCATCGTGCGTGATAACCGCACCCGTGGCTACAGCGCGAAGGATACCATCACCATGTGGGACAGCGTACGCCGAGGAGAGGATAAGAACATCTTCCCGTTCCAGGAGACTGCGGATGTGATGGTGAACTCCAGCATGATCTATGAGCTTCCAGTGCTGAAGCTCTTCGCAGCACCCCTCCTGTTCCAGATCCGGCCGGAAGAGCCGGAGTATCAGGAGGCGAAGCGCCTGCTCAAGTTCCTCGACTACTTCCTCCCGATCAGCCCGGAGCTGATCCCGAAGAACTCCATCATACGGGAATTCATCGGCGGCAGCTGCCTCGACGTCGGCTGAACTGTATGCCCCAAGGAGCCCGCGGGTGCTTGACGGCGCGGGATTCCTGAGGTAAAATGTGGTGTCGAGTATCGGATGTGGTCGCTGCCAGCGTAGGGAAACCGGCTGGGAGAGGAAAGTCCGGGCTTCACAGAGCAGGATGCCTGCTAACGGCAGGTTGCGGTGACGCACAGGAAAGTGTAACAGAGAGTAGACCGCCGGCTTCGACCGGTAAGGGTGCAAGGGCAGTGTAAGAGACTACCGCGGGCCTGGTGACAGGAACGGCATTATAAACCCCATCTGAAGAAAGACCAAACAGGAAGCATAGGGTGGCTCGTCCGCTTCCGGGTAGGTTGATGGAGGCGTATGGCAACATACGTCCTAGATAGATGACCACTTGATACATAACCCGGCTTATTACGATGCTCGACATTTCAGAAAAACAAAACGGGAACCTGTCCTCAGAGAGGACAGGTTCCCGTTTTTTAAAATTTATTAGCACTGCTCGAGATCGAAGCCGAAGTACTTCACAGCGTTGTTAAAGGAGATACCCTTTACGATTTCGGTCAGGGCCTTCTTGTCGTACGGATACTCACCGTTCTCTACCCACTGTCCGATCAGCTCGCAGAGAATACGACGGAAGTAGTCGTGACGAGCGTAGGAGAGGAAGGAGCGGGAGTCGGTCAGCATACCGTTGAAGTTTCCGAGTGCGGAAAGGTTAGCCATGTTGACCATCTGGTCGATCATGCCCTGCTTGTGATCGTTGAACCACCATGCAGCACCCTGGGTTATTCTGTTCTTTACAGGTGCCTTGCAGAAGCAGCCGGCGATGGTATTGATCGTGGTGTTATCGCAAGGGTTCAGTGAGTAGAGGATGGTCTTCGGAATCTCATCCGTCGCACTGAGGGCGTTGAAGAACTTCGCGAGCTGATCGGCCGGAGCGTAGTTGTCGACGGAGTCGAAGCCGGTATCCGGGCCGAGCTTTGCGAACATGTCGGCGTTGTTATCACGTACGCAGCCGTAGTGGATCTGCATGACCATGTCACGCTTGTTGTACTCCTTTGCAAGGAAGAGAAGCATCGCGGTCTTGTACTTGGCAGCCTCTTCTACCGTCACGGCCTCGCCGTTCATCGCCTTCTTCAGGATCGCATCGAGCTCGGACTTCTCAGCCGGAGCGTATGCAACGTAACGAACACCGTGGTCGGTGACAGAGCAGCCCATGGACTGGAAGAAATCGAGACGGTCAGCGACTGCCTTCTCGAGGGAAGCCATATCGGTGATGGTGATACCGGATCTCTCCGCGAGCTTTGCGATGTATGGTGCGAAGGTCGGGAGCTCGATGTTGTTCAGCTTGTCCGGTCTCCATGCAGGAAGAACCTTTACGTCGAAGCTTGCGTCGTCCTTGAGCTTCTGATGCCACTCGAGGGTATCGATCGGGTCATCGGTGGTGCAGATGAGCTTTACGTTCGACTGCTTGATGATGTTCCGTACGGACATGGATGGATCATGGAGCTTCTCGTTGCAGAGGTTCCATACTTCCTCAGCGGTGTCGCCGTTCAGGTAGCCCTCGTAGCCGAAGTACTTACGAAGCTCGAGGTGAGACCAGTGGTAGAGCGGGTTACCGATGAGCTTCGGAAGGGTCTCTGCCCACATCTGGAACTTCTCGCGGTCCGGCTTATCTCCGGTGATGTACTCCTCCGGTACGCCGTTGACACGCATCTGTCTCCACTTGTAGTGGTCACCGATTGGTGGCTTTCCGAGCCATACCTGGAAGATGTTATCGTAGCTCTTATCGGTTGCGATATCCTTCGGATCGATATGACAGTGGTAATCGAGTATCGGTGCCTTCTCTGCGATCTCGTGATAGAGCTCCTTCGCTACATCGGTCGAGAGCAGGAAGTCCTTGTCCATAAATGGTTTCATAGCTTTACCTCCATGAGTTTGTGGTATCTGCCGAGCGGTCCGTGCATTTCGCTCCGGGGACAGCGACAGATAGGGATAAATATATATGCAACGCCTTACGGCATTGTCTTCAGTGCAGGTGTCGGACGGTCAATGCATACGAGTGTTCGCTTGTGACCCTCCGACGTTTCAGTGGCCTCGTCTGGTGCCGCTGTCAGCGTGATGATCGGTGACAGGGCAGGAGAGGCTGCAGGCCTCCGGTCGTCAGAAACGTGTGGTTTCACGCGTGACGAGGCGCGTCGCAATGACGGTCTTCTTCGGGATCTCCGTCTCGAGCGGCTCGCCCTGCGCATCCTCCGCCGGATTCAGAAGCGTCATCAGATGCTGGCAGGTTTTCTGGCAGAGCTCCTTCAGCATCGCGTCGACACTGGTCAGCTCCGGAGAGGAGGCCACCGCGAGGGTGGAGTCGTTCCAGCTGACGATCTGGAGATCCTCCGGGATCCGAAGGCCCATGCGTCGCGCGAACTTGACGGCACCGACACCGGAGGTGTCGGAGGAGCCGAGGATGGCGTCGAAGGCTTCCTCTTCGTAGGCTTCCTTCAGAAGCTGCGCCATCTCGTCGAAGCGGCGGTGGCCATGTACGGTGCGGAGTGCGTCCTGTGGGAGTCCGAGCTCCGCGATGCCCTGGTGCAGCCCGGCCAGCTTCTGTGTGCCGGAGTAGCTGACGCTCGAGTAGACATAGACGAACTTCCGTGCGCCGGTGTCATAGAGCTGGTGGAGCGCGTTTCGCATACCGCCCTGCTCGTCGCAGACGGTGCAGTAGATGTTCTCGCCCTCGAGATAACCGTTCAGAATCATGACCGGATGCTCCCGGGCACCCTCGATGATGTAGGCATTGTCCTCCGGATTCGGCTCGATAAACTGTGAACCGACGAGGATGAAGGCGTCGACCTGACGGGATTTCAGGAGCTCGAAGCTCGCCTTCTTATTCTCGAGCTCGAAGCCGGTGCAGCAGAGGATGGAATTATAGCCCTGGCTGCGCAGCTCGGTCTCGAGGAAGTTGATGGCACTCGCAAGGTACATATCGGTCGGGTCGGAGCACATGATGCCGATGGTCTTCATGGAACCGCGCCCGAGACCACGTGCATACGCGTTTGGTGTGTAGCCGTACTGGTCGATGACATCGAGCACCTTTTTACGGGTCTTCTCGGAGACGTTTTCCGCGCCGTTGATGACACGGGAGACGGAAGCGATGGAAACCCCGGCTACTTTCGAGATATCGTAAATATTCATACTGTTTCCTTCTTTGACGCTTCGCATGAAGAACGGTTACCAGGAAATGAGCTCTTTCGTGTAAGCGTTTACATTTTCCTTGATTATAACGAAAGAATGGTATAAAATCAATGCATTATATGCATTATCGACAATTTCGGAAGCATTTTCCGAGGCATGGGAGGCATGAATATGAATTTTCCGGATAGACCCTTTGATCTTGTAACCATGGGACAGCTGCTGCTTCGACTTTCGCCACCAGGAAACGAGCGTATCGCCCGTTCAGACGTGTTCGAGAAGAACGTCGGCGGTGCAGAGCTGAACGTAGCGGTAGGCGCCGCACTGCTCGGCCTTCATACCGGTATCATCTCGAAGCTTCCGGCACATGACCTCGGTCAGTTTATGAAGGGTACCATCCGAAGCTACGGCGTATCGGATGACTTCTTCATCTACGATCAGTCAGAGGATGCCAGAGTCGGCGTGTACTACTATGAGTATGGCGCATACCCGCGTAAGCCGCAGGTCATCTATGATCGCCGGAACTCGAGCTTCTTCTCCCTGAGTCTCGATGAGATCGATCCAGAGGTGTATAAGAGCACGAAGTGCTTCCATACGTCGGGGATCACCCTGGCACTGTCTCCACAGCTTCGTGAGACGACCATCGAGGCGATCAAGCGCTTCAAGGAAAATGGCGCGCTGATTTCCTTCGACGTGAACTTCCGTGGGAACCTCTGGAGTGGAGATGAAGCACGTGAGACGATTCTGAAGATTCTTCCGTATGTGGATGTTTTCTTCTGCTCCGAGTCGACGGCACAGCTTACCTTCCTGAAGACCGGAAGCTGCCGGGAGATGATCAAGAGCTTCACCGAGGAGTTCCCGATCAAGGCTGTATTTGCGACGCAGCGCACGGTACACAGCCCGAAGAGCCACGATTTCGGCTCCCTTGCCTACTGTGCAGAGCGTGACGCCTACTTCGAGGAGCCGACGTACGAGAACATCGATGTCGTCGATCGGATCGGATCCGGTGATGCGTATATTTCTGGTGCGCTCTATGGACTGATTCACTCAAACGGTGATGTTCAGGAGGCAGTGAAGTATGGTAATGCGACCTCCGCGATGAAGAATACCATCCCGGGCGATCTGCCGCAGAGCTCACTGAAGGAGATCGAGTCGGTTATCCGCGATCACTATTCCACTGGCTTCCACAGCGAGATGGATCGCTGACAGAACGTAACAGTTCATGCAGACAGGGTCCCCGGAGGGGCTACAACGGAGGCACAGTACTCCAAAACCGGTTCAATCTAAGCCGGGGACCCTAAGCGGCACTAGGCCCTCTGCAATCACTGAGTTTTCTTTGTGAAAACTCAGCGTTGCAGAGGGTGCTAAGGAAAAAATACTCCAAGTGCCGCTAAGGGGACCCGGCTTGATTTCACACGGTTTCTACGTATGGCCTCCGTTGTAGCCCCTCTGGGGACCCTGCCTGAGCTGGTACGACAGAACATCTGATATAAAATTTAATTATGGATCGGGTGTTGACGATTCGGATTTAACGTGTTAAAGTACAGTCAATCGAATAAAACAAACCGATGACAGAGAGAAGTAGTTCATCCTGAATGTCAAAGAGAGCCGTCGATGATGAGAATACGGTACAGGATAGATGAGTGAATGGACTCTGGAGGGCGCTCCGAAAGGGATCGAGTAGGAAGCGACGGGTTCTGCACCGTTATCAGGCAGCACATATGCTGGTATGTGAAAAGTGACCGAAAGGTAAGATGAGTGGTACCACGGATTATGGATTAATTCGCCTCATGCAGAGAGAAATCTCCGCATGGGGCTTTTTTAGTACGAATCCATGAGAGGGCCACCCCGGAGGGGTGGAGAGGCTCGGGGATTTTCCGTGATACATCATATTTCGATCAGCTCCAGTTGAACATCTACAGAGGGCGAGCGCCCGACATCATGGAGGTAAATATTATGAAGAAGCAGTTTATGGCAGCGACGATGGCAGCATTGATGGCAGCGACACTGGGGGCATGTGGTTCTTCCACTACACCGGCCGCGACGACGGCTGCGGAGACGAAGGCGGAGACCACTGAAGCTGCAGCAGATACAGCAGCTGCTACCGAGGCAGCCGAAGAAGCGGGAAAGGAATATAAGGTCGGTATCGTTCAGTTCATGGATCATCCGTCCCTCAATCAGATCGAGGAGAACGTGGAGAAGGAGCTGGATAAGATTTCCGAGGAGAAGGGCGTGAACTTTAATTATAAGGATTACACCTTCAACGGTCAGGGCGACGCAACGGTACTGAACCAGATCGCGAGTCAGCTGATTTCGGATGATGTAGACATCATCATCCCGATTGCAACTCCGTCAGCACAGGTTGTACAGTCCGCAGTGGAAGGACAGGATATCCCGGTGGTATTCTCCGCCGTATCGGATCCGGTATCTGCGAAGCTGGTCGCGTCCATGGATGCGCCGGGCGCCAACATTACCGGAACCTCGGATGCGCTGAACACGAACGCGATCATGGATCTCATGCTGGCCGTGAATCCGGATACAGATTATGTCGGACTTCTGTACTCCAACTCGGAGGACTCCTCGAAGCAGCCGATCGAGGATGCGAAGAAGTACCTCGATGGAAAGGGCATCAAGTACATCGAGAAGACCGGTACGAAGACCGATGAGGTACAGGCAGCCGCCGATGCACTCGTCGCAGAGGGCGTGGATGCGGTATTTACACCGACCGACAACACGATCCAGCAGGCAGAGCTCGGTATCTATGAGAAGTTCCTCGAGGCGGGGATCCCGCACTACGCAGGCGCGGATTCCTTCGCACTGAACGGTGCCTTCATGGGCTATGGTGTCGATTATTCGAATCTCGGTGTCGCAACCGCAGACACCGTAGCGGAGATCCTCCTCGACGGTAAGGATACGGCAAGTCTCGCGGTCAAGACCTTCGATAATGGTATCGCGACCATCAACACCGACAGCTGCGAGGCACTGGGCCTTTCCCTCGATACCGTGAAGTCCGAGATCCAGGATCTCTGCACACAGATCGTCGAGACGAAGACCGAGAAGGAATTTGCAAACTAAATTGTAACAGTTCAGGCAGGCAGGGCACCCGGTGGGGCGGCAACGGAGGCCATACGTAGAGACCGTGTGAAATCAAGCCGGGTCCCCTTAGCGGCACTTGGTACATATCCATGCGCCTTTGGCGCGTGGATGCCCCCGGGCGGCGAGGCCGTTTTGCCACCTTGGTGGCAAAATCAAACGACGATGCCCGCGCCGTAGGCGCATCTGATGGCATCGTCTCTTTGGTGTTATCTCTCCCAGGAACCCTCTGCAACGCTGAGTTTTCATAAAGGAAACTCAGTGATTGCAGAGGGCCTAGTGCCGCTTAGGGTCCCCGGTTTAGATTGAACCGGTCTCGGAGTACTGTGCCTCCGTTGCCGCCCCTCTGGGTCCCCTGCCTGAACTGTTACACTAAATTAAAACTTTTTTTAGGAGGTATGAACCCTTGACTGGTTTTCTCACAGCGGGCATCATCCGCACGGCACTGGAGGTAGGTCTCGTCTACTCACTGGTGGCGCTTTCACTGTTTATCAGCTATTCCATCCTGAATATCTGTGATCTCTCGACCGACGGCTGCTACACCCTCGGCTGCGCGGTGGGCGCGGTCGTGACGATCGCAGGTCATCCCTTCCTCGCGATTTTCGCGGCGATGGCAGCGGGTGTCTGCTCGGGCTTCGTAACGGCGTTTCTGCAGACGAAGCTCGGTGTCGAGAGCATCCTCGCGGGGATCATCGTGAACACGGGCCTGTATACCGTGAATCTGGCCGTCATGGGCTTCAGCTCAAACGTCTCTATCTTCGGCACGGACACGATCTTCACGCTCTTCGGAAAGCTGAGCAGCAGTAAGGCCTTCGCGAGCTGGAGCAAGCTGATCCTCCTTGCGGCGATCGTCCTCGTGGTCTGCCTGCTGATCCGCTGGTTCCTGAGCACGACCCTCGGTCTCTCGATTCGTGCGACGGGTGACAGCCCGGCGATGGTCCGTGCATCCTCCATCAACCCGGCGTTCACGATCACGGTCGGTCTCTGTGTGGCCAATGCCATCACCGGTCTTTCTGGATGCCTCATCGCGCAGTACAACAAAACCTGTGACATCAATCTCGGAACCGGTATGGTCACGATCGCCCTCGCGTCCCTCGTCATCGGCGAAACCCTCTTCGGAAAGCGGAAGATGATGGCGCGGATCCTCGGTATGGTCGTGGGCTCCTGCCTCTACCGCTTCATCATTTCCGTCGCGCTGCGTCTCAATGTTCCGACTGAGGCCTTCAAGCTGGTGTCGGCGGTGATCGTCGCGGTGGCGATCACTGCACCGCGTGCGAAGGAGCTCGTCGCATTCAAGCATAAGCAGCTGAACGCGATCCGTGAACGTAAGTCCATGCAGGGAGGTAGATGAGATGCTGAAAATCGAACATATCTTTAAGACCTTCAATGCAGGCACCGTCAATGAAAAGCGTGCCATCTCGGATCTGTGCCTCACCCTCGAGGATGGGGATTTTGCCACCATCGTCGGTTCGAACGGCGCCGGCAAGTCAACGCTGTTCAATGCCATCGCCGGAACCTTCTACACGGACTCCGGCTATATCGAACTCGACGGGGAGGACATCACCTTCGTTCCGGAACATGTCCGCAGCCGCTATATCGGACGCCTCTTTCAGGATCCGCTGATGGGCACGGCACCCCACATGACGATCGAGGAGAACCTCTCGGTGGCCTATCTTCGGGCCAGCGAGCATAAGAAGGGACTCTTCAGCTATGTGACGAAGAAGGACCGCGAAGCCTTCCGGGAGCAGCTGTCGCTCCTCGACATGGGACTTGAGGACCGGATGAGCCAGCCGGTGGGACTGCTGTCCGGCGGTCAGCGCCAGGCGCTGACCCTGCTGATGGCCACCATGGTCACGCCGAAGATTCTTATGCTCGATGAGCATACGGCGGCTCTCGACCCGTCGACGGCGAAGAAGGTGCTGGAGCTCACGAAGAAGATTGTGAAGGAGAGGAACATCAGCTGCCTCATGGTCACCCACAACATGAACCAGGCGCTGGAGCTCGGGAACCGGACACTGATGATGAACAGCGGAAACATTGTCTTCGATGTACGTGGCGAGGAAAGAGCGAGCATGAGTGTCAACGATCTCCTCGAGCGTTTCGCCGAGGGTGCCGGTAAGGAGATGAACAACGACCGTATCCTCCTTTCGACGAAGGAAGGTATCTGATACATATTGTAACGCGGGTTTCAAATGGTATATAATTATAGTATCAACAGGTAATCACATCAGGAGGCAACTATGATTAAGAAGCAATTCGTCATTACGATCGGCAGACAGTATGGTTCCGGCGGACGCCTCGTAGGTAAGCGTCTCGCGGAGGATCTCGGCATTCATTTTTATGATGATGATATTCTGAAGCTCACCTCGGAGAAGACCGCGATCGGTGAGCAGTATTTCCGTATGGCAGACGAGAAGGCCGGACGGAACTTCCTGTTTAAGGCCCTGTACGGTCTGAAGCCGGACATCGGGAAGCCGAACACCCAGGAGAATATCGTTTCTCCGGAGAATCTGTTTCGCTTCCAGGCAGAGGTGATCCGTGATATCGCCTCGAAGGAGAGCTGCATCATCGCCGGACGCTGCAGTAATTACATCCTGACCGAGGCGGATATGGAGAACCATGTCGATTTCTTCGTCTATGCAGATCTTGTAACCCGTACGAAGCGCGTCATGGACTACGATAAGGTCAACGAAGAGGAGGCCCTCCGTCGCATCCGTAAGATCGATAAGGAACGGAAGGACTACCATAAGTACTACACCGGTGAGGACTGGATGCAGCCGGATAATTATGATCTGATGATCAACGCGAGCCGCATCGACTTCGACGAGATGGAAGTCCTGATGAAGAACTACATGACGATGAGAGGATTTATCGACTGATGAAGAAAACCATACATGCAGCACAGCATCCCCTGAAGGGGAGCCTGACGGTGCCGGGAGACAAGAGCATTTCGCATCGTGCCGTCATGCTGGGTGCCCTCAGCGAGGGTGACACCCACGTGAGCGGTTTCCTGAATGGTGCGGACTGTCTATCGACGATTGACTGCTTCCGACATATGGGTATCGCCATCGAGCTTGACCAGCGTGAGACCGAGGTCGTGATTCACGGCCGCGGTCTTCGTGGTTTACAGAAGCCGGATGGAATGCTCGACTGCGGAAACTCGGGTACCACGACGAGACTTATTTCCGGCATCCTGGCCGCGCAGGACTTCGATTCCGAGCTGACGGGAGATGAGAGCATACAGAAGCGCCCGATGAAGCGCATCATGATCCCGCTTCAGGCGATGGGGGCGGATATCCGCTCGATTCGAGAGAACGGCTGTGCACCGCTCGCGATCCACGGGCAGAAGCTGCACGGGATCCGCTACAACTCCCCGGTTGCCAGTGCCCAGGTGAAGTCCTCGATCCTGTTCGCCGGCCTCTACGCGGAGCGTCCGACCACGGTGATCGAGCCGGCCCTGTCCCGAGACCACAGTGAGCGCATGCTGCGTGCGCTGGGGGCGGATGTCTCCACCCGGCTGCTTCCGGATGGACGGGCGGAGATCACGCTGCAGCCGGGTGCGAAGCTCGCTGCGCTGCCGGAGACACTGGAGGTACCGGGTGATATCTCCTCGGCAGCCTACTTCATCTCGGCGGCGCTGCTCGTGCCGGGCTCGGATGTGCTCATTCGAAACGTTGGCATCAACGAAACGCGTGCGGGTATCCTCGATGCCTATGCTGCGATGGGTGCGGACATCACACTGGAGAATCGTCGTCTCGCCGGCTTCGAGGACGTCGCAGATCTCCATGTCCGCTACAGTGCCTCGCTGCACGGCACCGAAATTTCTGGTGCGATGATCCCACGTCTCATCGATGAGCTCCCGGTCATCGCCGCGGTCGCCGCGGGTGCGGACGGTCGCACGGTCTTCCGTGATGCGCAGGAGCTGAAGGTAAAGGAGTCAAACCGCATCGCTGTGATGGTCGAGGGCCTGCGTGCGCTTGGTATCTCTGCAGAGGAGACGGAAGACGGCATGATCATCGAGGGACGGGGCAGTGACCTTCGTGTTGGCTCCGGCACCATCGACACGCATAAGGACCACCGCATCGCGATGACCTTCGCGGTCCTCGCCCTCGCCGGTGATGAGCGCACCGCCGTCGAGCTCCTCGACGCGGACTGCATCAATATTTCATATCCGACGTTCTACGACGACCTGAAGGATCTGCTGTGACGAACATCGAGCCCCTCCGGGGGCTCGAAAAAAATATAAAAAAGTAGTTGACTTTCGGGAGGGTGACTGTTATAGTAATCGAGTCGCCTTGAGCGACACAAATATGGCGGATTGGTCAAGAGGCTAAGACGCAGCCCTCTCACGGCTGAATCCCGGGTTCGATTCCCGGATCCGTCATTTAAAACTTTATATCACATGGCGGATTGGTCAAGAGGCTAAGACGCAGCCCTCTCACGGCTGAATCCCGGGTTCGATTCCCGGATCCGTCACTTAAAACTTTATATCGCATGGCGGATTGGTCAAGAGGCTAAGACGCAGCCCTCTCACGGCTGAATCCCGGGTTCGATTCCCGGATCCGTCACTTCATGAGCTTCAGGTTTTCCTGGAGCTTTTTGTTTGTTATGATAGAATTTAATGAGAATCAGGAAATGGATCCCTTGCGTATGGATTTGAGGATTACGTATGTCGGATGAAAGATCTATGAGTATCCAGGCCGATCGATGAGTTGTTGGAGGTAGAAGTATGGTCAAGAACGAGAAACTGAAGCTTCCGGTAGGAATTGATGGATTCGAGAAGATCCGTCGTAACGGTTTTTACTATATCGACAAAACAAAATTAATCGAAAGGTTATTTTTTAACTGGGGCGAGGTGAATTTATTCACACGTCCGCGCCGTTTCGGAAAGACGCTTAATATGAGTATGCTGAAGTGCTTTTTTGAAATCGGAATGGATCCGTCGCTTTTTGATGGGCTTTATATTACTGAGAATAAGGAACTGTGCGAGCAACATCAGGGACAGTATCCGGTCATTTTTCTTTCTCTGAAAAATGTCGAAGGCAATGACTTCGAGAGCGCAAAGTACCAGATGATGGAATTGATCTCGAAGGAAGCTATACGACATAGCTCTTTAAGAGAAAGCGAAGCCATGGATGAAAATGCGAAAAAGGCATATGAAGCACTGACCACGTTTTCAGACGGGCGATATCAAATGACGGAGGAATCACTGCTTAGCTCATTACAGACGCTTTCCGAGCTATTATCGACACATTATCATAAAAAGACGGTTATCCTGATTGATGAATACGATGTACCGTTAGACAAGGCATTCCAGCATGGTTACTATAAGGATATGGTTTCGCTTATCAGGACGATGTTCGGGAAGGCGCTGAAAAGCAATTCTGCACTCGCATTCGCGGTATTGACAGGTTGCCTCCGCGTTTCAAAGGAAAGTATCTTTACCGGCCTCAACAATTTTAAGATCCTGTCGATCACGGATACGCGTTTTGATGAGCAGTTCGGTTTTACGGATACGGAAGTACGGAAACTGCTTTTCGATTATCATCTGGAAGATCGCTTCGAAGAAGTGAAGGAGTGGTACGATGGATACAGATTCGGAAATGCAGACGTGTACTGTCCGTGGGATGTAATAAATTTTGTGGACCGCGCGAAGGATGACAAAGAAGCGAAACCGGAAGCGTACTGGATCAACACGAGCGGAAATGACCTCGTAAAGCACTTCATCGATAAAGCAAATAAAACAACAAAGAGTGAGATCGAACGCCTGATAAATGGCGAAGCCATCGAAAAGGAGCTTCGACTGGATCTTACATATGAAGAGATCGATCAGAGCATCGAGAACCTATGGAGTGTACTTTTTACGACCGGGTATTTGACGCAGAGTGGAAGAGACGAAAGCGGAGCCTATCGGCTGATTATTCCAAACCGGGAAGTGCGTGAAGTATTCAGACTTCAAATCAACGAATGGTTTAAAAAGTCGATCTTCAGTAACACGGCACGTCTCACAGCATTCTGGAAAGCTTTTGAAGAAGGAGATACAGAAGGTATCGAGCAGTATTTAAACCGCATACTAAGTAATTCCATCAGTGTTTTTGACACGAAAGCAAGAAAAGAAGAGAAGGAAATCTCTTATCATAATCTTCTCGTTGGTATCCTTACCGGAAACGCAGACTGGCTTGTGAAGTCAAACGTCGAAGCCGGAGAAGGATTTGCAGATATCATCGTAGAAACGGATGATCCGGATGCGGGAATCGTCGTAGAGCTAAAATATACGAAAAACTTTGACGATATGAAGATGACTTGCCAAAAGGCCATCGATCAGATCAGGGATCGCCGTTATCAGGAGTATCTATTGAACGATGACCGGAAGAACATCCGGCTGTATGGCATTACATTCTGTAAAAAACGGTGCTGTGCAATCAGTGAAAAACTGTGAGAGGTTGGGATTTATGATGGTCACGCGATCACTTTGTAATTTTCTCAAAAATATGTATCTGACCTGTGGAATGTTAACTGTACCCCAACCCGCGCATTTATGCTAAAGTATGCTCTATGTTGAAGATCAGGCGGACGGGCGCAGCGCCCGTCATGGATATCATAAAAACGGAAAACCCGGATGGGAGTGCGCTCCTCTATATGCAGATTCCGGCGATCCGGGCGACGGGGATCGTCGAGCATGCGTTTTCCACACGAATCGGCGGGACGAGCCAGGGCATCTTTAGCTCGATGAATCTGCGCTTCGGGCATGGCGATGAGGATGCGCGGGTGCGCGAGAACTTTCACCGGATGGCGTCGGTGCTGGGGACTGATGAGGCACACATGGTGCTCACGAAGCAGACGCATACGACGAACGTCCGGGTCGTCACCGCGGCGGATGCGGGCTACGGCGTCGTGCGGGAGCGTCCGTACGATGACGTCGATGGTCTGATCACGGATGTGCCGGGGCTCGCCCTCGGGATCTTCGCGGCGGACTGTGTGCCGTTGCTGTTCGTCGATCCGGTGCACCACGTGATCGGCGCGAGTCACTCCGGCTGGCGCGGCACGGTTAAGCGTATGGGCGAGGTTACCATTCGGGCAATGCAGGCGACCTACGGGTCGGTGCCTTCGGATCTCATCTGTGCCATCGGGCCGAGCATCTGCCGGGACTGCTATGAGGTCTCGGAGGATGTGGCGGAGCAATTCAGAACGGCCTTTCCGGGACATGCTGCGGAGATTCTGCGTGACGATGGGCTCAATGCAGCCGGCGAGCAGAAGTTTCATCTCGATCTCTGGGCGGCGAACCGCATCGTGCTCGAGGAAGCGGGCGTCCCGGCAGCACAGATCAGTGTGACGGATATCTGTACAAACTGTAATCCTGCGTTGCTGTTCAGTCATCGCTATACGCATGGGCTCCGGGGGAATAATGGTGTATTTATCATGCTGAAGTAGAGGTGTTATTATGAATTTACCGATTGCAATTTTACTGATCGTGGGGATCGCGGCGCTGACGGTCTATATCTTCCGTCATGCGATGAAGAAGGAGGATCTCGGGAAGGATGGCTGCTCCGGCTACAAGGGCTGCGCGTCCTGCGCGGCGTCCGAGTACTGCAACCATATCACGAGCCTCGAGAAGTTCGCGGATGAGCGGGATAAGGAAAAGAAGACGAGAACATGAAGATCATTCATCAGACAGCGGAGTATGTGGTCGTCTGCAAGGCGGCCGGTGAGGATTCGGAGCATGATCTGCCGGAGATGCTCGCGGAGCAGAACGGCGATCGGGCGACGGATTATTATGTCGTGCACCGGCTTGATAAAGCGGCGTCTGGACTGCTCGTGCTGGCACGGGATCGTCAGACGGCGGGCGAGCTCAGCCGCCAGCTGACGGAGAACCGTCTTCGGAAGACCTACCTCTGTGTCGTCCCGGGGGTGCCGGCGCCGGTGAGTGGGGAGATGCAGGACCTTCTTTATCAGGATAAGATGAAGAAGAAAATGTTTCCGGTGAAGCGGAAGCGCGCCGGCGTGAAGGAGGCTTCGCTTACATACAGGGTACTGGAGACACAGGCACCGCTCACGCTCGTCGAGGTGGAGCTTCAGACGGGACGATTCCATCAGATCCGCTGTCAGTTTGCGGCGCGGAAGCTGCCGCTCGTCGGAGACGGGAAGTATGGCTCGCGGGTGCGGAGTCCGCATCTCGCGCTGTTCTGCCGTCAGCTTTCGTTTTATGATGCGAAGGAGAAGAAGGAGTGTTCCTTCACGGCAGCGCCACCGGCGGAGTTTCCATGGACGGCGTTTTCCTGCGCTTCCGATGAAGTGAAGTGAGGTCATCTGAAAACGGGGCGGAAGCATTGGCCTGACGAGTACGAGCGCTGGGAATCGAGCCTGCGGAGGGAAATCGCCTGAGCTGCGTTTGGACCGTCGGGAAGATGAGGGAGAGATATGACGGAATTCGAATTTCTGGATATTATGCATCGGGCGGAGATGCTGAAAAATAATGCACGGCACAGCTGGACCTCGCAGGACCGGCATGAGTCGGTGGCAGAGCACAGCTGGCGGCTTGCGTTCATGGTGCTCATGTACAGCTACGAGCTGAAGAAGGAGTTTCCGGAGGTCGACATCGATAAGGTGCTTCGGATGTGCATCATCCATGACCTCGGGGAAGCCTTCACCGGCGATATCCCGTCGTTTTACAAGACGGATGCGGATTCGGTGAAGGAGTCGGACATCCTGCTTGACTGGTTCCGCTCGATGCCGGCGCCGTTTGACACGGAGCTTCCGGCGCTCTGGGAGGAGATGGAGGCGCTTGAGACGACCGAGGCGCGCATCTACAAAGCCTTCGATAAGATCGAGGCGGTGGTGCAGCACGATGAGGCGAAGCTCAGCACCTGGCTCCCGCTCGAGCGCGAGCTGCAGCTCACGTACGGCGCGGAGAATATGAAGTTTTCGAGGAAGCTTCAGAAGCTTCGCGCTGTGATCGATGAGGAAACACGGAAGAAGATCGCAGAGGGCAGGTAAGACCAGCAGCCGCGCTGGACAGGATCGATAGAAGTGGCCCGGCGGCGGACATGGTTGACAGAAGCGGGCAGCGAGCGGAGATGTTTTCGCCCGCGCGGACGGCACGCGATACGCATCAGCGATGAGAGGATGTACATATGAAGGATTACGAGCCGGAACGGCAGCCATCGATTGAAATCTCAACACAGGCGTCGGCAGATCAGCATTGGCAGACGATCGACCGGAGCACGCTCGCACCGCGCTCCGTGCTGCTCTACGCGGAGCGGCTGTCGGAGGCGGTCGATCTCAGGCCAATGCTGTCGACCGGTCTGATCATGGCGGTGCAGGTGGCGGGTGATCCCGCGGAGGATGGTGCCGTACTGGATTTTGCTTACGTGCAGGGTCTTCGGAAGCAGTGCATCGCGGCAGATGTGCCGTTTCACTTTGCGGGCACCGGCGCGAACTTTCAGATGAAGGGGCGGATGTTCCACATTCCGGCGAAGCTGCAGGCCTCGCAGGCGGCGAAGGCGGAGCTGGAGTATTTCCCGATCTGCCTCGCGATGAACGCACCGGTGCCGGCATTGGCCCAGGACTTATCAGAGGATGCAGGGAAGGCGGCGAAGATCGACACGACGTCCGTGGAGACGCGTAAGCCGCAGCGAAGCTACGCAGGCAGAAGGTCCGTACAGACCGGTGGATGGGAAGCAATGGGCCATGCACCGTCGATGTTTGATCAGATGTCGGGTGGTCAGGATCGTGGAAGATCGATGCCCGGTGTCGCAGTTGCGCTGCCGGATGCGGATGGCTTTGCGCCGGTGAGCTTCAATCCTTTCGAGGATGGGGAGGATACGGCGCAGGAAAATGCGCATCCGGAGGACGAGGACCCGACGTTTTTCGGCTCGCCGGAGCATCCGAGTGTGAAAAATCTGCACTATACGATCGAGGTCTCGGATGACGATGATGATTATCAGGGGGCCAGTGCCGAGGATCATCGGCAGCTCGAGGAGAGTGAGCGGGCGCGGAAATCCGGTGCCCAGGTGCAGTTTCTTCAGGAGTCGCTGCGACTCACCGAGGATGGAGGTCATCCCTGACCAGGCGATGGCGCGCCTCTTCGAGCGCCTCGCACAGAGTAAATTCCGGTCCGGCTTCCATCTTCGGGCGCAGGAGCGCGCCTACTTCGAGAAGCAGGGGCGTGCGAAGATCGAGGAGCATGCGCGGGATTTCATCCGGGAGCGTCTGGCACCGGCAGAACCGCGTAACGATGGGAAGCAGACCCCGTGGCGGGGGCACCCGGTCTTCATCGCGCAGCATGCCACCGGTTGTTGCTGTCGCGGCTGCCTCAGTAAGTGGCATCACATCCCGCCGCATCGGGCGCTCCGTGAGGACGAGCAGCGCTACATCGTTTCGGTGCTGATGTGCTGGATCGACCGGGAGATGAAAGCGTAAAAGCGAGGCCCCGGAGGGGCGGCGACGGAGGCACAGTACTCCGAGACTGGTTCAATCTAAGCCGGGGACCCTAAGCGGCACTAGGCCCTCTGCCTGAACGATACAGCAACGTTTCAGGTGTCACGAAAAGAACTTGCATATACAGGTCGTGCGTGCTACATTTTTTAATTATTGAAATGAACTGGGCGGTGTCAGCATCACTGGCAGTATGTCCAGATTTAGGGGGTAAGTATGGGACTGATCATTCCAAAGGATTATGATCCGCGTCTTTCTGTGCGTGAGACACAGGAGGCAATCAAGTATATCAGAGATACATTTCAGAAGGAGTTCGGTCGGGAGATGAATCTCAGCCGTATCTCTGCGCCGCTTTTCGTGCCGAAGAGCTCGGGTCTCAATGATGATCTGAACGGTTATGAGCGTCCGGTCAGCTTCGATGTTCCATGGTGGCCGGATGAGACGATCGAGGTCGTGCATTCGCTGGCGAAGTGGAAGAGAATGGCACTGAAGAAGTACGGCTTCAAGCCGGGCGAGGGTCTCTATACCAACATGAACGCGATTCGTCGCGATGAGGAGCTCGATAATCTGCACAGTTGCTATGTCGATCAGTGGGACTGGGAGATGGTCATCAACAAGGAGGACCGGAACACCACGACCCTCGAGGGTACGGTACGTATGATCTTCCGTATCATCAAGCACATGGAGCATGAGGTATGGTACAAGTATCCGAATGCGGTCAACAAGCTGCCGGATGATATTTACTTCATCGATTCCGAGACACTGCTTCAGATGTACCCGGATAAGACGCCGAAGGAGCGCGAGAACGCAATCTGTAAGGAGCATGGCTGTGTGTTCATCAGTCGCATCGGTGATAAGCTGTCAAACGGGGAGCCGCACGATGGTCGTGCACCGGACTATGATGACTGGGCACTGAACGGCGACATCCTGTTCTGGTATCCGACGCTCGACTGTGCACTGGAGATCAGCTCCATGGGTATTCGTGTCGACGAGATGTCGCTGCGTGCGCAGCTGAAGAAGGCCGGCTGTGAGGAGCGTGCAAATCTTCCATACCATAAGATGCTGCTCGAGGGTGAGCTTCCGTACACCATCGGTGGTGGTATCGGTCAGTCGCGTCTCTGCATGCTTCTGCTGAATCGTGCGCACGTCGGTGAGGTACAGGCCAGCATCTGGCCGCAGGAGATGATCGATACCTGCCGTGAGCATAACATCATCCTG
This sequence comes from Oribacterium sp. HCP3S3_B9, assembly GCF_052064255.1. Classification (NCBI taxonomy): domain Bacteria; kingdom Bacillati; phylum Bacillota; class Clostridia; order Lachnospirales; family Lachnospiraceae; genus Oribacterium; species Oribacterium sp. HCP3S3_B9. Next base: position 176,624 of record NZ_JBQHVY010000002.1, on the reverse strand, counting down.
CTTTGATTCTGATTTTGAGAGCCTGCTTTCAGCAGGCTCTTTTCATATTTGAATTCTGGCAGGACTCGATGCTATAATGGAATGGCAGTAAAGCGGTTTAGAAAGGAGGGCAGAGTGATGGCGACGAGGAGAATGCAGAAGCTGAGTGCGGTATGGATGCTGCTGGCTGTGCTCTGTCTTTTACTGATCACGCCTTTTCGTAATATCTCTGCACTTCGTGTGAACGGGGAAAGCAGTGTGGCTACGTATCAGATTTCTGCGGAGGATTCACTGACGGCGCGGATCGAGGAGGGGAAGCTTTCGGATATGGCGGAGCTTCGTCACTTTCTGAATGTGACGATCGAGAAAAGCGGCAGCAGAACGCGTATGGCCCAGCGCTTCGATGAGGGTAGTGATGCGCTGCTTCGTCGTGATTTTGCGCTTAAAGCTGTGAATGCTTTTCGATGTCATGAATTTCTCGAGCACGGGGCTTCACGTTCACCGCTGTCCATCCTGACGGTTCTGGATTCGGTTCGACTTCTGAATTAAATACTCTTTTCAATTTCGTGCGATAAAGTACCGGACGATGATCGATACATACAGGCTTATCCAGTCTATGTATAGGGGTTCGGTCGATACGATCATGCACTGCATGTCCGTCGAGTGGGGCAGGCATGATGATGTAAACATTGAAAAGAGGTTCTATATGAAGGAAACGCGTAGAGCGTTCATGCATCGTCACCCGATCATGTACGCCATCATGACGGCGCTTTCCTTTCTTCTGATTTTATATTTCACGGCACATGTTACACAGGGAATCGAGATCCCGGGCTATGGCGGACTGCTTCTTCGTGAAGAGTCGGCGCTGATTCTCACCATGCTCGTACTGGCGGGCTTCGGTATGCTGCAGGAGATTCCGTGGGAGCAGGATAATTTCATGGATACGCTGAAGGCGGGTGGTTTCGTCCTTCTGCTGGATGCGCTTCTTCTTCAGTATGAGCGTATCCTGATGATCGAGAATGACGCCCTGCCATGGACACAGATACTGATTTTCCTCGCCTTTATCTTCCTGGTGGGGCTCCTGGAGGAGACGGTCTTCCGGGGCATCATCGAGGAAACACTGATCCGCAGCTTCCGGCCGATTGCGCACGGTCGGCTGCAGGCAGCCTATCTGACCGGTCTTCTTTTCGGCCTCGCCCATGTCATCAACATGAGCTGGGCAGCGGATCCGATGGCCGTCGTTTTCCAGATGGTGCAGAATGTAGTCATTGGCATCTATCTGAGTCTCATCTATGCTCGTGCGCGGAACGTTCTCGCGATGATTTTCCTGCACGCCTTTTATGATTTCACTTCCCTCATGATGTCCGGTATTTATGGGATCGGCAGCATGCAGCAGGGAGTCGAGGCGATGAACGCGACGAGCCTCTGGGTGCTCCTCATCTATCTCGGACCGATCGTCTACCTCACGATCCGGATCCTCGTCGATGTACATCGGCAGAAGCTTCGCGAGCGTGGCACGGAGGTGGCGGAGCGCAGTCACGAAAGTAAGCAGGCCTACGCGTGAGCTGATTCATACATAATATCAGAAGAAAAAACGTCGTCAGCAAAAAGCTGCCGTTCTGCCCCGGGATTTCGGAGTGGGACGACAGCTTTTTCAGTGCAGATAAGCTTAAGAATTTCGTAAGGGGGTCTGACCCCATTAAATTTTTATAAACAGAATCTAAACAGAAGTTTATGGGGTCAGACCCCATAAACTGACGTCAGGCGATGCCGACGGAGGCCTTCGCGAGCTGGTCGACGAGCTCGTTGAAGCGGACGCCGGTGTGTGCCGCAACCTTCTGGAAACGGATCTCGATGCGTGGTCGGATCGCCTCGATGAAGGCCTTGTATGCACGTGTGCCTTCCTTGTTCGTTTTCCACTGGCCGTTCGCCCACATCTCGATGCCCATATAATCATAGAAGATCGTGATGCTCACGATGCCGGCATCGGCTGCCGCCTGTATCGCCGCCATCGAGCCATGAATCTCGCCCGCGACGTTCCGCATCGTACGTAAGGTCTCGTCCCGTCCGTGCCCCTGAAGCGGGCGAATGCTTCCGTCCCGACACAGCAGCACCCCGCCATAACCATAGACACCCGTCGAGAGATTGAAGCTGCCATCAACGTACGCGAGCGCCTCGGTCTCGACCGCTGAAAGCTCCTGCATCACATCCTCCCGCGTCACATCCGAGACGGAATGGAAGAGCGGGCCCTTCGGAGCGATGGCCGTTCGGCTGGAAGAGGCCTTCGCACCGCCTGCAGACGATGGGATCGCGCTTCGTCTGGAAATGGACGTTTTCGCAGATTCGGTAGAACGTTGAGGTTTCATACTTCTGGAAGCGACAGAAGCGGAAACAGACGACGAATCCGAAACTTCCGGCACATCAAACGGCAATTGCAGATCATAGCCATCTGCCTTCACAAATGCCTCTGCCTCCGCCCGGGTTTTAAACTTCTTAAAGACCGCACCGGCTGCACCGGTCACCTCTCTCTGGCAATCACTCCAGTTCTCATAAACACCCGGATGACGCCCCTTCTGCACTGCATAATAAAACTTCATATTTAGATGAACTCCATTTTCTGATTTCGTATTCCGTTATTCTAGCATGGTTTCGCTTGAACTGCAGATAAAAAACGAAGGCCCTCCGGTTCCCTGCTTGATCAGTACACGTGTGAACAGTAACGGCTCCCCTTTCGTAAACACTCAGTTTATACGAATTTAATACTGCAGTGCCGCCTTTCGTGCTATAATTTCCATGTTTTAAACACAGGAGGTTGCTATGTCTCAGAAATACAGTGCACTATTAATGGATCTCGATGGAACGCTCGTGAACACGCTCTACAGTCTCCAGGACACCATGAATAAAACCATGGATGAGCTGGGCCTCGACCGCATCACGCTCGAGCAGACGAAGAAGTTCGTCGGAAACGGCGGTGAGAAGTTCGTCGAGCGCGCCCTGGCGGCCACGGCGGACCGTTACTATAGAGAAGCGGAGAAGTGGGAGGAGAAGGACGAGGACCGGGCGATCGATCTCGACCAGAAGGCGGATGAGGTGATGGAGCTTTTCGATGACGCCTGGAACCTGTACATGGATTTCTTCCAGGAGAACTGCACCTACAAGGCGGAGCCGTATCCGGGGCTGAAGGCCTGTCTCGATGAACTGAAGGCGGAGGGCTGGAAGCTCGCCTGTATCACGAACAAGTCGCTGCATGAAGCCATCAAGGTCCTCGATACTGCCTATGGCGCCGGCTACTTCGATTATATCTCGGGCGATGACGGCACCCATCCGCTGAAGCCGGACACCGGCGTCGTCGATGATGCCCTCGCGCACATCGGAAAGACTGCAGCGGACTGCCTCTATGTCGGCGACACGAACACGGATATGGAAACGGCGAAGCGCGCAGGCATCCCGTCCATCGGCTGCATCTACGGCTTCCGGACGCAGGAGGAGCTCGAGGAGAGTGGCGCAGCGATCTGTATCGAGCAGGCCGCAGACCTTCGGAAGGCGATCGACTACCTTTCTGAGTGAGCCCTTTCTTCCACTGTACGATCGCTTCCGCATCCGAAGGAGAGGCCAATGCAGGCGGCCTCAACTCTTAAATCTTTTCAAAACTCTTCGGATTGCGGAGCTGCTTGATTGACAAGCGGAAATGCACTGACTATACTTAGCAGTGTTATAAAGAGAGTGCTAATAAACCGTGAGGTACGATTTTATTATGCTACCGGAGCTTATGGGCCGGGTATGTACCGTACGGTCGTTTGCATTGTCCTGATAAATGACATGATGACTGGAAGGAGTAATCATATGACACGTATAGATATCGTATCCGGTTTCCTCGGAGCCGGAAAGACCACCTTCATTCAGCGCCTGCTGGATGAGGCCTTAAAGACGGAGAAGGTTGTGCTGATCGAGAACGAGTTTGGTGAGATCGGCATCGACGGCGGTTTCCTGAAGGATGCCGGCATCGAGATCCGTGAGATGAACCAGGGCTGCATCTGCTGCTCACTGGTTGGTAATTTTGAGAAGTCTCTGCAGGAGGTTGTGGAGACATATAAGCCGGATCGTATCATCATCGAGCCGTCTGGTGTCGGCAAGCTGTCGGACATCATCGGTGCGGTGAAGGCGGTTTCCGCTAACCTCGACGTCGAGCTGGATGCGGCGGTGACCATCGTGGATGCACAGAAGGCGAAGCTCTACTCGAAGAACTTCGGCGAGTTCTTTAACAACCAGATTCTCTATGCAGGTACCGTCGTGCTGTCGAGAACCGATATTGCAGCCGAGGAGAAGGTCGATACTGCGGTGAAGATCGTGAAGGAGATCAATCCGAAGGCACAGGTCGTGACGACCCCGGAGGCACAGCTCAGCGGTGAGCAGCTCATCCGTATCATCTCCGGTAAGGATGATCTCGAGGAGTCCATGATGAAGGAAGTCATGGAGAGAGTCCATGCACATGAGGGTGAGGAAGAGGACGACGATGATCACGATGTGATCGAGACCCTCGATAATGGCATCACCATCCACCATCATCACGATCACCATCACCATCATCACCATCACCATGATCACGATCACGAGCATGAGCATGACGAGGACGAGCACTGCTGCCACCACGGCCATGACGATGAGGACCATGATCATGAGGAGCACGATCACCATCACCACGATCATGATGAGGACGAGCACTGCTGCTGCCACCACGATCACGAGGATGAGGACCATGATCACGAGGAGCACGAGCACCATCACCACGAGCATGACGAGCACGGCCACTGCTGCTGCCATGACCATGACGCGGACGAAGTATTCACGAACTGGGGCATGGAAACCCCGCATCCGTTCAGTAAGTCGAAGCTCGAGTCCATCCTTCACGAGATGGCCGAGGGTGAGACCTTCGGCACCGTCATCCGCTGCAAGGGTATGCTCGAGGATGCGGAGAACCGTGGTCACTGGATGTACTTCGACCTCGTACCGGGTCAGACCGATGTACGGGAGGGCTCTCCGGAGTTCACCGGTAAGGTCGTCGTGATCGGCGCTCATCTCGATGAAGAAGCACTGAAGCACGCATTCTGCGAATAAATAGGAGTTTTTATGGCAACAAGTGATAATTACGAGTTACAGGATGATCAGATTCCTGTATTCCTGATCAACGGCTTCCTCGAGGCCGGCAAGACCGAATTCATCAAGTACACCATGGCCCAGGATTATTTCCAGACCGAGGGCACAACCCTGCTTCTCCTCTGCGAGGAGGGTGAGTCCGAGTACGAGGAGGCAGAGCTCCTGAAGTACCATACAGTAGCGATTCGCATGGAGAAGGAGACCGACTTCAACGAGGCGTACCTCTCGAAGCTGCAGGCAGAGTATAAACCGGAGCGTATCATCATCGAGTGGAACGGTATGTGGAACCAGGATGATCTCTACGATGGTCCGATGTCCGAGCAGAAGCTCGCGAAGGATCAGGGACGTCCGGCGAACTACGCGCTGTCGATGCCGGAGAGCTGGGTGATTTACCAGGTCATCACCATCATGGATGGCTCCACCCTCGGCATCTATATCAATAACAATAATATGCGCAGCTTCCTCGGACAGATGCTCCGGGAGGCGGAGCTCGCGATCGTGAACCGCTGTGATAATGTCTCCAGTGAGCAGTTGGTGGACTTCCGTCGTAAGATCCGTGCGATGGGACAGGGGGCAATGCTGATCCTCGAGGACAAGAATGGCGAGATCCAGCAGGACATGCTCCCGGAGGATCTGCCATATAACCTCGCGGCCGACAGCATTGACCTGAAGCCGGAGGACTACGGCATCTGGTTCGTCGACTGCATGGATAACCCGGAGCGCTATATCGGAAAGAAGATCACGTTCACCGGTATGGTTCTGAAGCGCCGCGGTATGCCGTCGAACGAGTTCATCCCAGGCCGTATGGCGATGACCTGCTGCGCACAGGATATGACCTTCCTCGGCTTCGTAACGAAGGGCGATCCGGCCGTGATCGCGCCGTATAACACGAGAGACTGGGCGAAGCTCACGGCGACTGTTTCGATGGAAGAGCGGGAGGAGTACAGCGGCGAGGGCCCTGTGCTGGAGCTCGAGTCGATCGTTCGGACCGGTCCGATCGATGATGTCGTCACATTCTAATAAAGATTCTGAAACGAAAACTTCTGAAATCAGGAGTGAGTTTAAAACGAAAGCCGTGGCAGATGCTGCGGCTTTTATTTATGTTTTGAGCCGGGCGGTTAAACGATCAGAGCTATAGAAGATATAAACACAGGTGATTGCCTGCGCCTTTTCTATAATTTATCCTTGCATTTGAAAAAATACGCGCTATAATACATTCATAACTAATCTGCTTTAAAGTGTTAAAGCTTCTAAGACTTTAAAGGATAAAAGCGGATGAGAAAGAGGAGATGCATTATGAAAAAGATGAACAGATTTACAGCGATTTCCATGGCCGCGATGATGGCTGTGGCTTCCTTAAGTGCCTGTGGCTCCAGCTCCACACCGACCGCGACGACCGTGGCAGCAGCAGAGACGACGGCAGCCGCAGCAGAGACCGATGCGACGACCGCAGCGGCAGCCGAGGGGACCGACGGTAAGACCTATAAGATCGGCGTACTCCAGCTCGTACAGCATGCGGCGCTCGATAAGGCAAACGAGGGCTTCGTAAAGGCTCTCGATGATTCGGGTATTTCCTATGAAATCGATCAGCAGAACGCGTCCGGTGAGCAGTCTGCCTGCCAGACCATCGCTGAGAAGTTCGTAAATGATGGAGATGACCTTATCTATGCGATCGCGACGCCGGCAGCACAGGCCGCTTCCGCGGCGACGACCACCATCCCGATCGTTCTTTCCGCGGTAACCGATCCAGCAGAGTCCGGCCTCGTAGCTTCCAACGACGCGCCTGGCGGAAATGTCACCGGTACCTCTGATCTGACCCCGGTAGCGGAGCAGATCGATCTTCTGAAGCAGCTTCTTCCGGATGCGAAGACCGTCGGTATCCTTTTCTGTACCGCGGAGTCGAACTCCGAGATTCAGGCACAGATGGCGAGAGACGCCTGCGATAAGGCCGGCCTCGCACATGCGGATTACACCGTTTCCAGCTCGAACGAGATCCAGACCGTCGTGGAGTCTATGATCGGTAAGGTTGACGTCATCTACGCACCGACCGATAACACCATCGCAGCCGGCATGGCGACCGTCGCTTCTGTCGCAACCGACAATAAGATCCCGATCATCTGTGGTGAGGAGAACATGGTCAATGAAGGCGGCCTCGCAACCTATGGCATCGACTACTACCAGCTCGGCTACATGGCAGGTGAGCAGGCTGTGGAGATCCTGAAGGATGGCAAAAATCCTGCAGATATCCCGATCGGCTACCTCAGTGCGGATAAGTGCACGATCGCTGTCAATCAGGAAACCGCTGATACACTCGGCATCGATGTTTCTTCTGTCAAGAAGTAAGTCGCTTTTCAGCCTTCTGTGCCGGCGGTGAATATAAAGACTTCGTTCTTCGCATCATCGCAGGGGCGTCACGGATGAGGATGAAAACGAAATTTATTTTTCAGAACCGAGGGCGGAGCAGAGGCTTCGCCCTTTTTATATTCCTTGTTGACTTTAAAGTACTAAAGTCCTATGATTATGAAAGTTGTATCAGCGCTTTAAAGCGTCTATGTGACAGAATGTGTAGACCGCTTGGGAGGATGCTTTCTTGCGCAGGATACAACCTTATTTTTTATTACAGGAGGAAACCTCATGAACGGTTTACTTGCATCCATGCTGGGCGCGGTTTCACAGGGACTCATCTGGTCGATGATGGTGCTCGGCGTCTATATCACCTTTAAGCTTTTAAATATCGCCGATATGACGACGGACGGTGCCTTCGCACTGGGCGGCTGTGTGTGCGCGACGATGATGCTCGCGGGACTCGATCCGACCCTCGCACTGATCTGCGGTTCACTGGCAGGTGGCGTGGCAGGTGCGGTGACCGGTGTTTTACATACCTTCTTCGGTATTCCGGCGATCCTCGCTGGAATCCTGACCCAGATCTCACTCTGGTCCATCAATCTCCGGATCATGTCGGATAAGTCGAATCAGTCGGTGAATAAGATTGCGTCCGACATCACCTTCTGGGTGTATAAGCTCGGCATCACCCAGTCGCAGGCGACGCTGATCGTCGGACTCATCGTCGCGATCGCACTGATCGCCATTCTCTACTGGTTTTTCGGTACCGAACTCGGTGCGGCACTGCGTGCAACGGGTAACAACGAGGATATGATCCGGGCCCTCGGCGTAGATACGAACCATGCGAAGCTGCTCGGCCTCGTCATTGCGAACGTCCTCTGCGGCCTGTCCGGCGCCCTCGTCTGCCAGTCCACGAAGTATGCGGATGTCGGTATGGGTACCGGTGCGATCGTCATCGGCCTCGCGTCCATCGTCATCGGTGAAGTCATTTTCGCCCATGCACGTAATTTCGCAATGCGTTTAAGCTCGGCGGTCATCGGCTGTGTCATTTACTTCGTTATCCGTGCCGTCGTGCTCCGTCTCGGTATGAAGGCGAACGACATGAAGCTTCTGTCGGCGGTTATCGTCGCCCTCGCGCTCTGTATCCCGGTAGCGATGCAGAAGTATCGTGCAGCGAAGAGCTATCGTGAGCGTGTATCCGAGGATGAGGAAGCGACGGATGCACTCGAGCAGAAGGAGGCATAAGCGATGTTAGTGATCAAGAACGTACGAAAGACCTTTAACAAGGGAACCGTCAATGAAAAGAAGGCACTGCGTGGCATCAACCTGACCCTGAACGATGGTGATTTCGTGACCATCATCGGCGGTAACGGTGCCGGCAAGTCGACCCTTCTCAATATGATCGCCGGTGCCTATCCGGTCGATTCCGGCATCATCGAGATCGATGGTGAGAACATCACGAAGCAGCCGGAGTGCAAGCGCGCGAAGTACATCGGACGTGTATTCCAGGATCCGATGAAGGGCACGGCTGCCGACATGCAGATCGAGGAGAATATGGCGCTCGCCTTCCGAAGAGGAGAGCGCAGACGTCTCCGCTGGGCGGTTACCCAGAAGGAGCGTGAGTTCTATAAGGATGCGCTCGAGCGTCTCGGCCTCGGTCTGCAGAGCCGTATGACCAGTAAGGTCGGACTCCTGTCCGGTGGTCAGCGCCAGGCCCTGACCCTGCTGATGGCGACGCTCAAGCGTCCGCATCTGCTCCTGCTTGACGAGCATACCGCGGCCCTCGATCCGAAGACCGCCTCGAAGGTCCTGGCTCTCACCGAGGAAATCGTCGGGGAGAACCATCTGACGGCCCTCATGGTTACCCACAACATGAACGACGCGATCCGCATCGGAAACCGCCTCATCATGATGGATAACGGAAAGATCATCTATGATGTCGCCGGGGAAGAGAAGAAAAAGCTCACCGTCGAGGATCTGCTTCAGAAGTTCGAGGAGGCCTCCGGCGGAACCTTCGCGAACGACCGTATGATGCTCGCGCGATGATATGACGGACGGAAGCATTGGCGCAGGGCAATGCAGGCGACTGGAACGCAGGCGGCTGTGCCGTGCGCTTCTGAAAAAAATAATGTAAATACAGGCCCCCTATGCTATAATGCTCGTGATTTTGAGTTTATAGGATAGGGGCATTTTTATGGGAAAGCCTGGAAGAAGCAGAAAAAAACAGGGTATGGGAAGTGAGGCGAAGCAGAGGATCCTTCTGATTTCGGCGCTCGTTTTCTGTGTCCTGATTATGGGCCTCCTGATCCGCGTACTGGTGCGCGGCGGGAAGCAGGAGGCCGTCGTGGAAGAGCAGCAGCTGAGCTCGGAAAGTGAGTGTACGGCGGTCCCGGAGACGATTTCGACGGAATCACAGATTCAGCGTCTCACCGATCAGATACAGGCGGATACGCTGCAACGGGTGCTGCAGCAGTATGCGACGCTCGGCATCGTGAAGTGTGACAGCTACATCAATTTCCGTTCGGCACCGAACCAGAACGATCTCACGAACATCATGGGTGAGCTTACGAACGGTGCGGCCGTGAACATCCTCGAGATGGATCCGGAGGGGGCCGAGGGCTGGGCACATGTCGAGTCCGGCGGGATGGATGGCTATATGTCGAAGCGCTACCTCGTGACCGGCGAGGAGGCGGTCGCGATGGTGCCGGAGCTGATCCGCGTGCGTGCGACCGTCATCACCGATCATCTTCGGATGCGTTCGGGACCGGTCATCGAGGACGGCAATACGGTCGGATCTGCGGCGAAGGGGGAGAAGTATGAGGTGCTCGAGCGTGCCGGTCAGAGCTGGATCAAGATCGCACCGGATAACATCGATACCATCGACACCTGCTATATGTCGGCGGATCCTCAGTATGTGACGATCGACTACGGTCTCGACGAGGCGCGCACCCTGAACCTGAAGGCGAAGGTGCTCAATATGTACGATCATCTCGGTGTGTCCCTCGCAAGCGACTACATCAATGTGCGCTCCTCACCGAAGGAAGACGGCATCCAGAACATCGTCGGCAAGTTCCCGGGCTATGCCGGCTGCAACATCCTCGGCGAGGAGGACGGCTGGTATAAGATCAAGTCCGGTCCGGTCACCGGCTATGTGCGGAAGGACCTGATCGCGACGGGCGATACGGCGCAGAATCTCGCCGTGCAGCACGCGCAGGTCATGGCGATCGTAAACACGGAGTCCCTGAATGTCCGTTCGGAGGCCTCGACCGATTCGAAGGCCTGGACGGCGGTCACCTCCGGTCAGCGCTATAACGTGCTGAATCAGCTGGACGGCTGGGTACAGCTCGAGCTGGACGCGGGTGATGATGACGGTGAAGATCAGGGCGCGTTCGTCTCGACGCGAGACAACAACGTCACCGTGCAGTATGCACTGCAGGAGGCCATCGAGTACTATCCGGCGGTCGAGGCAGCGAACGCGGCCATGGCCTTCCGAAACAAGATCGTCAACTTCGCCTGTCAGTTCGTCGGTAATCGCTATGTCTGGGGCGGCACCTCGCTCACCCATGGCTGTGACTGCTCCGGCTTCACACAGTCGGTACTGAAGAACTTCGGCATCTCTGTCCCACGTGTATCCCGTGATCAGGCGCGGAGCGGATCGAAGGTGACGAGTGCGAATATGCGCCCGGGCGACCTCATTTTCTACGCAAACCGCAGTGGTACGATCAACCACGTCGGTATGTACATCGGAAATGGCCAGGTGGTCAACGCCGCTTCCACCCGCTCCGGTATCCGCATCTACCGCTGGAACTACCGGACCCCGGTGGCCATCCGAAACGTCATCGGCGACTGACCCACCGCGCCAGACTTAATGGGGTCTGACCCCATTAAATTTTTATAAACTTTTAGAGGAGAAGAAACATCTATGCAGAATAACAAGATCAGTGCAAGCCGCATCGCCGGTATGCTCCTCGGCTGTGTCGTGATTTCCCTCGGCATCGCCTTCTTCAAGCAGTCCGGGCTGGGCAATGACTCCATCACGGCGCTTAACCTCCGGACATCGGAGCTCCTCGGGATCTCCCTCGGCACCATGAATCTGATGGCGAACACGCTCTTTTTCATCGTCGAGATCCTCTGGGGCCGGAAATACATCGGTCTCGGCACCTTCTTTAACTGGGTGACCATCGGCTACATCGTGACCTTCTTTTATCAGCACATCGAACAGATCTTCGGCGTGGCGTCGTCCTTTCCGGTACAGCTGATCTTCGTGATTCTCGGTGTCGTGATCACCTCCGTCGGTGTTTCAATGTACCAGACCGCGAACCTCGGCATCGCCCCGTACGATTATCTCGCCATCGGTCTCGCCGACCATACCCCATTTCCATACTTCGGCTGCCGCGTCTTCACGGACGCCCTGACCGCGCTCATCACCTTCCTGCTCGGCGGACTTATCGGCCTCGGTACCCTGATCTGCGCCTTCGGCCTCGGCCCCTTCATCAGCTTCTTTGATACCCATTTCTCAAAGAAGTGGATTCGCTGAAACAATGATGCCCTCCTGGGCCTCACTTTAATCGAAACAAATTGTTTTAACGAACATGCAACGGGGTTATGGAGAATTTTACAAGTAGTTATTGAAACTATGTGCATGCGGGTGTATGATAGGCTCAATGTTTCAAAAGGAGTGATCATACTATGCATTCTTATATACTCAGCTGTTGCTCAACGGCGGATATGCCGGAGTCCTGGTACCAGGAGCGCGAGGTCAATGTCTGCTACTTCCACCTTCGTGTCGGAGACGATGAGTACCTCGACGATTTCGGACACTCGATTTCCTCGTCCGAGGTATATCGCCGTATGCTGGCCGGTGAACGTTCGCAGACCTCACAGGTCAATGTCGAGGAGTACGTCGAGCGTTTCCGCCCATACCTCGAGGCAGGAAAGGATATCCTGCATGTCACGCTTTCGAGCGGTATTTCCGGTACCCTCAACTCTGCACGGATCGCAGCCGAGGATCTGCAGGAAGCCTTCCCGGAGCGGAAAATCTACATCGTGGATTCCCTCTGCGCATCCTCTGGCTACGGACTGCTTATGGATAAGCTCTGCGATTTACGGGATGAGGGGATGGACATCGACGCACTTCGTGACTACGCAGAGACGGAGAAGCATAAGGTGCAGCACCTGGTACTGACGACGAACCTTAAGTTTCTCATCATGGGTGGTCGTGTATCGAAGGCCTCCGGTGCGATCGGTACGATCCTCAATATCTGTCCGATGATCGAGCTCGTGAAGGATGGAACCCTCAAGGTGAAGGAAAAGCTTCGTGGTAAGCGGAAGGCCATCGCACGGCTCGAAGAGAAGATGGAGGAGCTTGCGGAGAACGGACTTCAGTACAGCGATACCTGCTTCGTCGGAAATTCCGAGTGCGAGGAGGATGCCGAGAAGCTGCGGGAGATGATCGAGTCCCGTTTCGAGCACCTGAAGGGGAAAATCCGAATCTATCCGATCGGCCCGACCATTGGATGTCATACCGGCCCTGGAACCCTGACGGTGTTCTTCTTCGGAAAAGAACGAACTGAATAAAACGAAATATACGATGAGATCGTAAGTGTTCAGCCAGGAGCCCCTGGCTGAACGCTTACGACATAAGGGGACTGCCTGTGCGCAGCCCTCTTTTTGATTGACTTTCGCGATGTGCAGTGCTAATCTCCGCATAAAAGACGCAAGTCGTAATTTACAGTATCGCGCAGAACGAAGCCCAGCGTATGCATCCGTTGAAGCATCCACTGAGCGGTCAAAGGCATCTGTGTCATGAAGGATGCATCTGATGTTCGCGCGGTCGAAGAGTATGGAGCAGATCTATGATTAATGTTGCAATTGTAAGCCCGGATCATTCGCTGGAGCCTGTAGAGAAGGTCATCGCAGAGCATGATTTCGGCTGTCAGTTTTTTCAGTATATCTATCGAAAGATGAGTGACATCGATGCCATCTACCAGGATGTGAAGGGAAAGTGCGATGTCATTTTCTTCTCTGGCGAGCTGGGCTATCACTATATCAAGAACAAGTTTCCGGATAACCGCATCCCATGTACCTTCACGGCATATGAGCCGATCGATGTGCTGTCGATCCTGCTGCAGTTTCAGATCGACCATCCGGAGACGAAGCTGAATCGTGTTTTCTGTGATTTCCTGACGACGACAAACAACTATATGGAAGTGCCGCAGTATGTAAAGAAGGAGAACTGTCCGTACTTTTTCGAGGACACGCACTACGACTACCGGCATATCACCGCGTATGCGAAGAAGCTCTGGGATGAAGGAAAGATCGATCTGATCCTGTCCCGGTCCATCAATAACCTGACCCGCCTCGATGAGCTGCATATCCCGTATGTTGCCGTGTTCCCTTCGGAGGATATGATCGTGAAGTCGATCCGCTCCGCACTGAACGAGCTCCGTCTGGACTCGATCAATCTGAAGGATGAGCTCAGCATCCTGATGCGTCTGCCGTTTGACGAGGATGTCGAGCAGGAGGAGCAGGAGTACCGTGAGGCGACGGTCTACAAGCTGCTGGCGGACTACCGGAAGGCGAATCATCTGCACTTCCGTATCTCCCAGGGCTTCAACCAGTTCGAGATCCATGTGCAGGTCCCGTCCGGTGCGCCACAGCTCGATACGATCCGTACACTGCTGCTGATCCTGAAGAAGGAGCTGAACTTCCCGTTCCGCATCGGTGCCGGTGTCAGTCCGTCCTATGAGCGCTCACGTTACTTCGCGGAGCACGCCCTCATGGAGGCGGATCGCTATGGCCGCAATGATGCCTTCTTCATGGACGAAGAGGATAAGATCACCGGACCGCTCAGTGCGGATAATCAGCTGATGTACAACTACTCGAATGAAAAGGCACTTGCGTTTGCAAGAGAGAACGGGATCAACGAGACCAATATCCTGAAGCTGATCAGCATCTTCGAGCAGAATGAGGCGCAGCTGATCAGCTCCCATGCGCTCTCCGAGAAGCTTGGCATCACGATGCGTTCCGCGAGCCGTATCCTCGCGAAGCTCTACGATCTCGATATGATCCGCTTCCGTGATACCGCTCCGGATACCAAAACGCCGCGTCAGGGTCGACCGTCGCATTATTATCACTTTAATCCGTCTGCGTTCAAGGAAGCGCTGCTCTGAACGAGCACGCACAAGTATCGATATAGACGCAAACGCCTGTTTTAGATATAGATTTTGCTGGAGTTTTGGAGTATAATACTAAAGTTACTATCAGATATTACGACCAGGTGAGGTGATATGGGTAGACCGAAGGGCAGCAAGAATAAACCGAAGACGACAGCAAATACCAGGGCGCGCTCCAGCAGTAAGGCACAGGAGTATGATGCACCCTTGATGGGGGACGAGGCCGCGATCATCATCACCTTCGCCGTCTCGCTTTTTCTGTTTCTGTCGAATCTGGGCCTCTGTGGTCCGATCGGCGCAGCACTGAAGGCTGTGCAGCTCGGACTTTTCGGCGTGGTCGGCTATCTCTTTCCGATCGTGCTGTGCTTCGTGGTGGCCTTCATCCTCTCGAACATCGATAACCCGCACGCAACGCTCCGTATGAGCTCGGCGCTGTTCATGCTGGTGTTCCTGTCGGCGCTTTTCCAGCTGTTTACCGCAGGTGGCGTGCAGGACATGAGCCTGATGGATTTTTACAGTGAGGGCGCGGAGCTCGGCATCGGCGGCGGTATCGTCGGCGGTGCCCTCGCGATGGTGCTGCATACGATCGCCGGTACGGTCGGCGCGGCCCTGATCCTCATCGTGGCCAGCTTCGTGTGCCTCATCTATACCACCGGAAAGCCACTCGCACGTATCATCGCGAAGCATTCCGCACGTGCCGCTTCCCATGCCCGTGATCGTGCGCGGGAGGACTTCTCACAGGTGGCGGAGTCTGCACGTCTCCACCGGGAGGAGCGTCGTCTCGCCCGGGAGGAGGAGCTGCGTGCACGTCGGGCCGGTGTTGATATGCAGGCGATCGATCTTTCTGCACATCAGTCCCTCTCCGAGATGAGTGCAGGGGCGACGGTGTCTGCGGAGGCCAATGCTGCCGATCAGACCACCGCCCGGCAGACAGCGGTGCCGGAGGATCCGTTTACGATCCCGGCACTCGACGACACGGCCGCCTATGAGGCAGCCCTCGGGGCGGGTGCTGATGTGAAGCAGCCTCTCTCGGTTGAGCCGAAGCTGAACGCCGAGCCGACGATCACCGGCATGGGTGCGATCCTCGGTCCGGATGAAAATGCAGCGAACAGTGTCGAGCTGCCGCTGAACGTCCGTCATACCCCGGTGACACGGGACGACCGCGCGACGATGCCGGGCAGTCCGGACATCTGGGATGACCAGAACCTCATGGACAGCTACATGGACGATGAGGCGGACGTGGTGCAGGTGGATGATGAGTTGCATTCCGAAGCTGAGGACGCGATGGATGCAGAGCTGCACCCGCTCGCGGACAGCGATGATACAGAGTCAGCCGCGGCCTATGCGGGTGATGATGAGGTAAGCGTCGCTCGCAACGGCGTGGCCACCATCGGTCGCGGCGATATGGAGCAGGGAACACGGCGCATCGTGGCCTCGAACGGTCAGGTGATTGACGCGGATGTCGAGCCGATCAAAAAGAAAATCGAGTCACAGCTCGACCGTGAGAAGAAGGAAAATACACCGACGGATGCGGATAACGCGAAGGTCCAGCAGGAGATTCTCGAGAAAAAGAAGCCTAAGAAGCCTTACGTGATCCCGCCGCTCAGCCTCCTGCAGAAGCCGGCACGTCAGGACTTCGATACGAGAGAGGAAATCCGCCAGAACGCGCTGACCCTCCAGGAAACCCTGAAGAGCTTCGGTGTCAATGTCACGATCACGAACATCTCGATCGGCCCGGCCGTCACGCGGTATGAGCTGCAGCCGGAGATCGGTGTGAAGGTGTCGAAGATCGTGTCGCTCACAAACGATATCAAGATGCGTCTCGCCGCGGCGGATATCCGTATCGAGGCGCCGATACCGGGCAAGTCGGCAGTCGGCATCGAGGTGCCGAACAAGCACGGTGCGACCGTCTACCTCGGGGATGTGCTCGGCAGCAGTGAGTTCCAGGGAGCGAAGGCGAAGCTCGCGTTCGGTGTCGGTAAGGACATCGCCGGTAAGACCATCGTCACCGACATCGCGAAGATGCCGCATCTGCTCATCGCAGGTGCCACCGGCTCCGGTAAGTCGGTCTGCATCAACACCCTGATCATGTCCCTCCTCTTCAAGTATAAGCCGGAGGATGTCCGCATGATCATGGTTGATCCGAAGGTCGTGGAGCTCTCCGTCTACAACGGCATCCCGCACCTGCTGATTCCGGTCGTGACCGATCCGAAGAAGGCAGCCTCCGCGCTGAACTGGGCGGTCGCCGAGATGACGGATCGATATAAGAAGTTCGCTGAGAGCGGCTCCCGTGATCTCAAGGGATACAACGAGAAAATCATGGCCGTGCGGAATGATCCGGAGATCCCAGAGGATCAGAAGCCGGAGAAGCTGCCGCAGATCGTCATCATCATCGATGAGCTCGCCGACCTTATGATGGTGTCGAGCCAGGAGGTAGAGGACGCCATCTGCCGTATCGCGCAGCTTGCACGTGCCGCCGGCATGCACCTCGTCATCGCGACCCAGCGTCCGACGGTGGATGTCATCACGGGTCTGATTAAGGCCAATGTTCCGAGCCGTATCGCCTTCGCCGTCTCGTCCGGTACCGACAGCCGTACCATCATCGACATGAACGGTGCCGAGAAGCTGCTCGGAAAGGGCGATATGCTCTTCTTCCCGCAGGGCATCCCGAAGCCGGTGCGTGTGCAGGGTGCCTTCGTCTCCGATCAGGAGGTATCCGATGTCGTCGATTTCATCAAGCAGGAGATGGGCGAGGTCGAGTACAGTGAACGCATACAGCAGCAGGTACAGGCCGGTGGTGGCGGCGAGGGCAGTCTCGGCGGTGCCGGAAACCAGGACGAGCTTTTCGTCGAGGCCGGCCAGCTGATCATCGAGACCGAGAAGGCCTCGATCGGTATGCTCCAGCGAAAGTTCCGCATCGGCTTTAACCGTGCAGCCCGCATCATGGACCAGCTCGCCGAGGCCGGCGTGGTCGGTCCGGAGGAGGGCACGAAGCCACGGAAGATCATCATGACGCTCGCCGAGTTCGACGAACTGATCTCGAACGGTTGACGTCACAGGTCGTTCGTGCTCCGGTTGGGATGAGACGATGCGCCGTCGGATACATTGTTCTCCTGAAGAAGCACCGGAGGCGTAAATGACCGCTTTGCCACAGTTTTCGAGGGCGCGTCCCTGAAAATACAACACTTAGAAGCTATGAGAGAAAGAGGTAAGAGATGAAGTCTGATATTGAGATTGCACAGGAATCTACGATGAATCGCATCACAGACGTAGCGGCTGCGTATGGTATCGAGGCAGATGAACTCGAGCAGTACGGAAAGTACAAGGCGAAGCTGAGCGACGATCTCTGGGATAAGATCAAGGATCGTCCGAACGGAAAGCTCGTTCTGGTCACCGCGATTAATCCGACACCGGCCGGGGAGGGGAAGACCACCACATCGATCGGTCTCGCCGACGCACTGAATCTGCTCGGAAAGAAGACCGTGGTCGCACTGCGTGAGCCGTCCCTCGGACCGTGCTTCGGCATCAAGGGTGGCGCGGCCGGCGGCGGATATGCGCAGGTCGTTCCGATGGAGGATCTGAACCTTCATTTCACCGGTGACTTCCATGCCATCACGAGCGCAAACAACCTGCTCGCCGCACTCCTCGATAATCATATCAAGCAGGGCAACGAGCTTCGCATCGACCTGAAGGCCATCAACTGGAAGCGCTGCGTCGATATGAACGATCGTCAGCTCCGAAACATCGTGATCGGACTCGGCGGAAAGGCCGACGGCGTCGTACGTGAGGATCATTTCGTCATCACCGTGGCGTCCGAAATCATGGCAATCCTCTGCCTCGCAGACGATATGGAGGATCTCAAGAAGCGTCTCGCCCGCATCATCGTGGCCTACGATGTCGATGGGAAACCGGTCACCGCAGCGGATCTGCAGGCGGTCGGCTCCATGGCTGCACTGCTGAAGGATGCCATCAAGCCGAACATCATCCAGACCCTCGAACACAACATGGCCCTCGTGCATGGCGGCCCGTTCGCGAACATCGCGCATGGCTGCAACTCCGTCCAGGCGACCCGCTTCGCACTGAAGCTCGGTGAGATCGCGGTGACGGAGGCCGGCTTCGGTGCCGATCTCGGTGCTGAGAAGTTCTTCGACATCAAGTGCCAGATGGCCGGCTTCCAGCCGGATGCAGCGGTACTGGTTGCCACCGTACGCGCACTGAAGTACAACGGCGGTGTGCCGAAGACAGAGCTTGCCGTGGAAAACCTCGATGCACTCGCAAAGGGCATCGTGAACCTCGAGAAGCACATCGAGAACCTGCAGAGCTATGGTATCCCGGTTGTGGTAGCCATCAATCAGTTCGCGACGGATACCGAGGCGGAGCTTCAGTTCGTCGAGAACTTCTGCCGTGAGCGTGGTGCAGAGTTCGCACTCTCCAAGGTACATGGGGAAGGCGGCAAGGGCGGCGTCGAGCTGGCAAAGACCCTGCTGGAGACCCTCGAGAAGAAGGAGGCGCACTTCACGCCGGTACAGAAGCTTGAGGATAATCTCTATCAGAAGATCGAGGCCGTGGCGACGAAGATTTACGGTGCGGATGGTGTAAACTACGAGCCGAAGGCACGGAAGGCCCTCGATAAGCTCACCGAGCTCGGCTTCGGTCAGGTTCCGGTCTGCATGGCGAAGACGCAGTACAGTCTGAGCGATGATGCGAAGAAGCTCGGCCGTCCGACCGGCTTCCGTATCACGGTTCGTGATGCCTATGTATCGGCGGGTGCCGGCTTCGTGGTCTGCCTCACCGGTGACATCATGACCATGCCGGGTCTCCCGAAGAAGCCGGCGGCGTTCGGCATCGATGTAAAGGACGGAAAGATCACCGGACTCTTCTGATGATCTCTGTTGCGGCCCTCTGGTATCCCTGGAGGGCCGATCTACTTTTAAGACGAAAAGAGAAAGATTATGGCAAAATTTGCAGACTGGCTGAGTGACATACAGTATGAGACCGTCCATGGTGACACTTCGGTGCCGGATGTCCGGGAGGTCGTGTTTGATTCGAGAAAAGCAGTGCAGGGAACCGTCTTTAATGCGATGAAGGGTGCCAATGTCGATGCGCATCGCTTCATCCCGGCGGTCATCGCGCAGGGCTGTCAGGCGATCGTGATCGAGGAGGATCCTTCTGCGTTTGGTCTCGCGCTTGAGACCGTGCCGGCGGAGGTTGCGATCATCCGTGTGGAGAATGCGCGGGCGTCCCTCGCGGCGCTCAGTGCGGCACGCTTCGATCATCCGAGCCGGGAGATGACGGTCATCGCTATCACCGGAACGAAGGGCAAGACGACCACCGCCCACATGATCCAGCAGATCCTCGAGGACGCCGGCGAGAAGGTCGGCTGCATCGGTACGACCGGTGTCGAGTATTGCGGGCATCACCTTCCGACGAAGAACACGACCCCGGAGTCCTATGACCTCCAGCACTACTTCCGTATGATGCGGGATGAGGGCTGTGATTATGTTGTGATGGAGGCCTCCAGCCAGGCCTTCAAGCTCCACCGTGTCGACGCCATCACCTTCGACTACGGCATCTTCACGAATATCGAGCCGGATCACATCGGACCGAACGAGCACGCGGATTTCGAGGAGTACAAGTACTACAAGAGCTGCATCTTCAAACAGTCCCGTGTCGGCATCATCAATCTCGATGCAGATTATGCGGATGAGCTCCTCGCCGCTGCGCCGTGCAAGATGTTCACCTATGCGATCGACCGTACGGCCGACTTTATGGCCGACAACATCGAACACGTGAACCGTCCGGACTTCGTCGGGATCCGCTTCGATGTGAGTGGCCACACGGAGCTCGAGATCCAGATGGATATGCCGGGGAAGTACAATGTCTACAATGCGATGGCCGCGATTTCCGTTCTGTCGCTGATCGGGATCCCGCATCGCGCGATCATGAGCGCCTTCCGGCGTGTGCACGTCGACGGACGTACGCAGATCGTCTTTAAAAACGACACGATGTCGGTGCTCGTCGACTATGCGCACAACGAGATGGCGATGGAAAATCTGCTCAGTACCTTACGGGAGCTTCATCCGAAGCGTCTCGTCGTTGTCTTCGGCTGCGGCGGCAACCGTGCGAAGGACCGTCGCTACGGCATGGGCAAGGCGGCGGCCGCGTTCGCGGATTTCAGCATTCTCACGGCGGATAATTCCCGTGATGAGGAGACGACGGACATCATCGCGGATATCAAGTCCACTCTCGTGCCGGCCGGCGGACAGTATGTCGAGATTCCGGATCGCCGTGAGGCCATCGAATATGCGATGACCCACGCCGAGAAGGGCGACATGATCGCCGTGATCGGAAAGGGACATGAGGACTACCAGGAGGTGAAGGGCGTGCGTACCCACTTCCTCGACCGGGAGGTCATCCTCGAGACAGCAGCGAAGTATAAGCTTTGATGGAGAACAGTATGAATACAGCGGATATCAGTTTCGGATTCAGTGACGAGGGCATCGAGGAGATCGTGCTCGACTCGCGGAAGAAAATGCAGCATGCCCTCTTCGTGCCGATCATCGGTGAGCACAGCGATGGACATGATTATATCGATATGGCCATCGCGAACGGCGCGGTCGCCGTGCTCAGCTCCCGTCCGATCGAAGCGCTGCAGGCGAAGCATCCGGCGGTCCGCTTCTATCAGGTTACGGACACGACGAAGGCGCTGCAGGAGATCGGCTACATGGAGCGGAAGAAGTTCCACGGCACCGTCATCGGTGTCACCGGCTCGGTCGGGAAGACCACGACCCGCAGCATGATCGCGACCGCGATCGCGGCAGGAAAGAAGGTCTTTCAGACGGCGGGCAATGCGAACTCCCAGGTGGGTGTTCCGATCACCATGTTTCAGATGGCCCGCTCCGGTGCGGAGGCGGCGGTGATCGAGCTCGGCATGTCGGAGCCGGGAGAGATGACCCGGATCGCGCAGATCGCCTGTGTCGATATGGCGGTGATGACGAACATCGGCATCGCCCACATCGAGCAGCTGAAGACCCAGGAAAACATCCTCCGGGAGAAACTGCACATCCTCGACGGCATGCGGGAGGGTGGCGCACTCTACCTGAACATGGACGACGCGATCCTTTCGAAGCTGACGCTCGAGGAGATCCATGCCTTCGGGATCGCGACGGAGCAGATGTTCGAGCTCCGGTCGTATGAAATGAAAGATTATGATCTTCACCTCATGGTGAAGGGCAGCCACATGCTTCAGAATGCGTCGGCCGCGATGCATATCGCGACGGCGCTCGGTGTCGATGAAGCGTCGGCGCAGCATGCGCTCGAGAACTTCTCCGGGCTCGCCGGCCGTGGAGAGACCTTCCGTACGAAGGAGGGGGTCCTCGTCATCGATGATGCCTATAACGCATCACCGGCGTCCATGAAGGCAGGGCTGGAGGCCCTCGCCGCCCTCGAGGGAAAACGTCACATCGCGGTTCTCGCCGATATGCTCGAGCTCGGTGAGAAGACGCTGGATTACCACCGCGAGGTGGGAAGCTACCTCGCGACCCTGCCGATCGATGCGGTCTTCCTGTACGGAGAGCGGGCCGCTGCCATCGGCGAGGGAATACAGAACGCGGTCGCCGAGCCGCACAAGCCGATCGGGGACGAGGCCGCACGCCGCGTGCCGACGATCGAATACTTCACGGATCTCGAGGAGCTCCGCAACACCCTTCACGCCATCGCCTGCAGCGGGGATGTCCTCCTCTTCAAGGGCTCGAACAGCATGAAGCTGTCCGAAATCGTGCGTGACTTCAGACAGGAACAGTGCTGATGTACGCAGAAATCATCATTGACATCACAAATGAAGCACTGGACCGTGCCTATACCTATCACATTCCGGAGGGCATGGACCTTCACGTAGGGGATCGTGTCACGATCCCCTTTGGTGCGTCCAATGCAGAGAAAACCGGCTATGTCGTCGGTCTTCGGGAAAACTTCGACTATGATCCGTCGAAGGTGAAGGACATCGTCGCGGTGATCCCGGATGCCATCTCCGTACAGGAGCAGCTCATCCACCTCGCCGCCTGGATGTCGACCGAATACGGGACGACGATGAACCAGTGCCTGAAGACGGTCCTGCCGGTGCGCCGGACCGTGCGAAAGAATGCCCGCCGCATCGATCCGATCCGCATGTATCAGAACGAGCAGGATGAGTACCACGATCTGAATCCGGCACAGGCCCAGGCGGCCGCTGCCGTCATCGCGGGGTACCAGGCCTGTGTGGCGAAGCGCACGGCTTCGCCGGTCACGAGTGTGCCGGGAGATACGGAAACCGCGGAACCGGAGAGCACCGGGACGTCTGCATTGGCCGAAGCGAAGGCAGCGGGCGAAGCAGCTCCGGCGGATGGACATCCTGTGCCGCGCTATCTGCTGCACGGGATCACGGGCTCTGGAAAGACCGAGGTCTACCTCCACATCATGGAGGAGGTGATCCGGCGCGGGGATCAGGTGATCCTGCTGATTCCAGAGATCTCGCTCACCTACCAGACGGTGCGCCGCGTATCGACCCGCTTTCAGGGCCGGGTCGCGATCCTGAATTCCCGGATGAGCATCGGCGAGCGCTTCGAGCAGTATACGAAGTGTGAGCGCGGCGAGGTCAATGTCCTCATCGGCCCACGTTCAGCCGTATTTGCGCCGTTCGAGCGGCTCGGCCTCATCATCATGGATGAGGAGCATGAGTCGGCGTACAAGTCGGAGACGGCACCCCGCTACGAGACGCGGGATGTCGCGTATGAGCGGGCGCGTCTTGCAGGCTGTCCGGTGCTCTATGGATCAGCGACGCCGTCCCTCACGATCTACAGCGCCGCTCTCCGGGGCGAGGTGCAGCTGCTCGAGCTGCTGGAGCGGGCCCACGCCGGTGCGAAGCTCGCGGAGACCGAGATCATCGACCTGCGGGAGGAGCTGGCGAAGGGAAACCGGAGCATCCTCTCGGAGCGGCTCTATACGCTCATGCAGGAGAAGCTCGAGAAGAAGGAGCAGATCATGCTCTTCATGAACCGGCGCGGCTACTCGAATTTCGTGTCCTGCCGGAGCTGCGGTGAGGCGCTGAAGTGCCCGCACTGCGACATCACCCTGACCCTGCACCGGGATGGTTCCCTGCGCTGTCACTACTGCGGCTACCAGACACGGCTCATGAAGCTCTGCCCGAGCTGCGGAAGCCCTTACCTCGCGCCCTTCGGCTTCGGTACGGAGAAGCTTGAGAGCTATGTGAAGAAGGTCTTCCCGACGGCGTCGGTGCTCCGTATGGATGCGGATACGACGAAGCGGAAGGGGGACCACGAGCGTATCCTTGAGAAGTTCCGAAAGCACCAGGCGGACATCCTGATCGGTACCCAGATGATCGTGAAGGGACATGACTTCCCGGATGTGACCCTCGTCGGGCTCATCGCGGCGGACCTCAATCTCTCGGCACCAGACTTCAAGGCCTCGGAGCGCACCTTCCAGCTGCTGACCCAGGCAGCCGGGCGGGCAGGTCGTGGTGCGCAGGCCGGTACGGTCATCATCCAGACCTATCAGCCGGATCACTATGCGATCGTGCTGTCGAAGCGGCAGGACTACAGGGCCTTCTATGAAAAGGAGTTCCGCTTCCGGAAGCTGATGGGGTATCCGCCGACGGAGCGCCTCATGACGATCCAGCTCGCCAGCAAGGATGAGGATTTTCTCTCCATGGTGAGTTCCGCTGCGGCGGAGGGCTTCCAGCTCGACTGCAGTGCCGAGGGTGCCGAGCTGATCGGACCGCTCGAGGCCTCGGTCTACCGGATCAACGACGTCTATCGAAAAATCGTCTATATCAAACACCCGTCTCATGATATAATCATCAGGTTACGGGATCATTTTACCGAACGTGTACGTCAGCACGACCGTCGCGGCCTCGTGCTGTTGAATTATGATTTACAGTAGTTAGGAGAGTATTATGGCATTAAGAACCATTCGTGAAATTGGAGACCCGATTCTGGAGAAGGAGTGCAAGCCGCTGAAGGCGGTGTCGGATCGTACCATCGACCTCATCAACGACATGTTTGAAACCATGTATGCGGCGAACGGTGTCGGACTCGCTGCACCGCAGGTCGGCATCCTTCGCCAGCTGTTCGTCATCGACATCGGTGATGGCCAGCGCTATATCTGCATCAATCCGACGGTGACCCCGATTGGCGACGAGACCCAGACCGGTGACGAGGGCTGTCTGTCCGTACCGGGCAAGCAGGGCGTGGTGACGAGAGCGATGAAGGTGCATGTCGAGGCACTCGATGCGAACATGCAGCCGTATGCCTTCGACTGTGAGGGTCTGCTCGCACGTGCGATGGCGCATGAGAACGACCACCTGCACGGCATCCTCTACACCTCGAAGGTCGAGGGAGAGCTCGAGGACGTGAACTACGAGAACCTCGACGAGGAGGAGTTCGAGGACTTCGAGTGATCAGCCAGGACCCCGGAGGGCCTTCAACAGAAGCACAGTACTACGAGACCGGTGAAATCTAACCCAGGGACCCTAAGCGGCACTAGGCCCTCTGCAATCACTGAGTTTTCTTTATGAAAACTCAGCGTTGCAGAGGGTTCCAGGGAGAGATGACACCAAGTGCCGCTAAGGGGACCTGGATTGATTTCACACGGTCCCTTCGTATGGCTTCTGTTGACGGTCCTCCGGGAACCCCTGATGGATTTTGTACACTTATGATGTTGTAAATGCCCTTGGATGGAGGTAAGAGGTGAAGGTTATTTTCATGGGAACACCGGATTTTGCGGTGGCGACGCTCGATGCACTGGTGAAGGCGGGCTATGAGATCCCGCTCGTGATTACACAGCCGGATCGTCCGAAGGGACGGCATGGTGAGGCACAGAAGAGTGATGTGCGTATCGCGGCGGAGGGCTACGGAATCCGTGTAGCGACGCCGGAGCGGATCCGGAAGGATGAGGCGCTGAAGGCAGAGATGCGTGCGCTCGCACCGGATGTGATCGTCGTGACGGCATTCGGACAGATCCTGCCGAAGGATATCCTTGAGATACCGAAGTATGGCTGTGTCAATGTGCACGCCTCGCTGCTGCCGAAGTACCGTGGCGCGGCGCCGGTGCAGTGGGCCGTGCTGAACGGCGATGCTGAGTCGGGCGTCACGACCATGCAGATGGATGAGGGCCTCGATACCGGTGATATCCTGATGATGAAGCGGATTCCGCTCGAGGCGAAGGAAACCGGCGGCACGCTCTTCGATAAGCTGGCGAAGCTCGGCGGGGAGCTGATCGTGGAGACCCTCGAGGGTCTCGAGGCCGGCAGCATCACGCCGGTGGCACAGGATGCATCCCAGGCGACGAAGGTCGGTCTTTTCACGAAGACCTCCGGTCGCATCGACTGGACGGAGGATGCGGTGGTCATCGAGCGGAAGATCCGCGGCCTGAATCCATGGCCATCCGCCTACAGCTTCCTCGGCGGGAAGCAGCTGAAGCTCTGGGATGCCGACGTACTGACGGACGCGGAGTGTAAGCAGTATCCGCTGCCGGAGGTGGCTGTGATGATGCCGGAGCGGGACAGAACGATGCCGGAGGGAACGAAGGCAGGGCATGTATATGCCGACCAGAAGATGCTGGTGGTGCGCTGTGGTCGGGGTGCACTTCTTATCCGGGAGCTGCAGCTCGAAGGCAAGAAGCGCATGAAGGCTGAGGATTTCCTGCGCGGACATCGTTTCTGATTCTTCAGATAAAGTTTAGACTTTTTACATACACTGATCACGAATATGTCGTACACTGTAGGGCACAGCTTTGAATACGTTCGCCACTAAGGCATCACGGGGACCCCCGCGCCCTACGGGCGGCACTCCCCCGTGATATTTAATGGCAGGAGGAAATACTATGTACGGTTACTATGGATATCCGATGTTTTATGATCCGACCTATGTACTGGTACTGATCGGCGTCATCGTCTCGATGCTGGCAAGTGCCAATGTCAACCGGACCTTTCAGAAATATGCGAAGATCGGCGCGCGTGCCGGCATTACCGGTGCGGATGCCGCACGCCTGATCCTGAGCCGGAACGACATCACGAATGTCCGTGTGCAGGGGATCGCCGGAAATCTGACGGATAATTATGTGCCGAGTAAGAAAGTTCTGAACCTGAGTGAATCAACCATCAACAGTCACTCGATCGCGGCGATCGGTGTCGCGGCCCATGAGTGCGGGCATGCGATCCAGGATCACGTCTGCTACGGGCCGCTGGTGCTGACGCGCACGATCACGCCGGCCTGTGCCGTCGCTTCGAAGATCTCGATTCCGTTGATCTTTTTCGGGATCCTCATCAGCTGGTCGCCGCTCATCAAAATCGGCATCATCGCCTTTATCGTGGCGATCTCGATCCAGCTGCTGACCCTTCCGGTCGAGTTCGACGCATCCCGCCGCGCGGTGAAGACGCTGCGCGAGAATCAGGTGCTGACCGAAGAGGAGCTTGACGGCGTGAAGGCGGTTCTGACAGCCGCCGCACTTACCTATGTCGCCGCGGCGGCATCGTCTCTGCTGCAGCTCCTTCGACTGCTGATCCTGACGAGGGGCAGCCGGCGAAGTGACGACTGACGCTACACGGCATATTAAAGAGAGGAAACTGCAAAGAATCATTTATGGTGAATAAGAATCAGCGAAAAAAAACGACCCGGGCAGAGGGCCCGCTGCATAAATTTATGCATGCCGGAAAGAAAAAAATATCAGAGATTTCGAGAGAAAAGACCGCAGCGACGCCGCGGTCTATTGCTGTACTTAGCCTTATGAAGATCCTTGAGGAGAAGAAGCTCTCGCATATCGTGCTGCGTGATGCACTGTCGGCGTATCCGGACTGGACGCCGCGCGACCGTGCCTTCGTGACACGACTCGTCGAGGGAACCCTCGAGTATACGATCCAGATCGACTTCATCCTGAACCAGATCAGTAAGACCCATACGAAAAACATGGAGCCCCTGGTTCGGACGGTGCTCCGCATGGGCAGCTACCAGATTCTCTACATGGATAAGGTGCCGGACAGTGCGGCCATCAACGAGGCGGTCGAGCTCGTGAAGAGCCAGGAGGACAAGGCCTTTTTCCTGAGCGGCTTCGTGAATGGCGTTCTTCGGAGTGTTTCCCGGGATAAGGAAATCATCTTCCAGAACCTCGCCCATACCGGAAAGACACCGGCCTATATCCGCTACAGTGTGCCGCTCTGGATGTACGATGCACTGAAGAAGATCTATGGACGGGAGGAGACGGAGCGCATGCTTGCCTGGTTCCTCGAGGGTGAAAAGAAGAACTTCGTCCGCTTCCAGGATGGACACTGTGAGGAGATGGAGGGCGACATCGTGCACAGCGAGGCCTTCCAGCGCGGTGAGATCACGATTCAGGACGTCGCATCACAGCAGGTCGGCATCGAAGCCGATCCGCAGCCGGGCGACCAGGTCGTCGATGTCTGCGCGGCACCGGGCGGCAAGAGCTGCCATATCGCGGCCCTCCTCGAGGGAACGGGCCATGTCGATGCGCGGGACCTCACGGAAGCGAAGGTGGCGCTCATCGAGCAGAACATCGCACGGCAGCAGCTTACGAATATCACGGCGCAGGTGCACGATGCACGCACGCCGGACCCGACGCTGCTGGATGACGCCGGACAGGGAACGGCAGATATCGTCATCGCCGATCTCCCGTGCTCCGGTCTCGGTATCCTCGGGAAGAAGCCGGATATCCGCTTCAACGCGAGCCGTGAGGGCATCCGGGAGCTGCAGAAGCTGCAGCGCGAGATCCTCGATACGGTATGTACCTATGTGAAGCCGGGCGGAAAGCTGCTGTACTCCACCTGCACACTGACGAAGGAAGAAAATGAAGACAACCGGGAGTATATCCTCGCGAAGGGCGGCTTCACCCTCCTGAAGGAGCGGAAGTTCCTGCCGGGTGCGCCATCCGACGGGTTTTATCTTACGGTATTTCGAAAAGAATGAAGAATTTACGCGATTTAGAAATTAACGATTTGAAAAAGCTGCTCGAGGAGATGGGCGAGAAGCCATTCCGTGCGAAGCAGATCTATACCTGGCTGCACCAGAATCTGGTGGAGCACTACGACGAGATGACGAACATCTCGAAGGGACTCCGCGATCGGCTGAGTGCGGAGTACAGTGTGGCCCTGCCGGAAACGGTGGAGGTGCTCACCTCAAAGATCGATGGTACGAAGAAATTTATCTTCCGTATGCAGGACGGACATGTCATCGAGTCCGTCTGGATGGAGTACCAGCACGGGCACAGTGTCTGTATCTCCTCCCAGGTCGGCTGCCGCATGGGCTGCAAGTTCTGTGCATCGACGCTCGACGGCCTCGCACGGAATCTGACGAGCGGAGAGATGCTCGGACAGATCTACCAGATCCAGCGTACGACCGGTGCCCGGGTCGATAACATCGTCATCATGGGCTCCGGCGAACCGCTTGACAACTACGATGAGTTCACCCGTTTCATCCGCATGATCTCGGATGAAAACGGACTCCATATCTCGCGACGGAACATCACGATCTCGACCTGCGGTCTGGTGCCGAAGATCCGGCAGCTGGCGGATGAAAATTACGGGATCACGCTGGCACTCAGCCTGCATGCGCCGAACGACGAGACACGGAAGACCCTGATGCCGATCGCAAACAAATATTCGCTCTCGGAGATCATGCCGGCCATCGAGTACTACTTCGAGAAGACCGGTCGACGGGTGACCTTCGAGTATTCCGTCGTCGAGGGTGTCAACGATAATAAGGCGGAAGCGATGGAGCTTGTGAAGCTTATCCGCAGCATGAAGAACGGCGGGAAGCTCCAGTGCCACGTGAACCTGATTCCGGTGAATCCGATCAAGGAGCGGGACTGGAAGCGACCGGATCGCACGAAGGTCGAGGCCTTCCAGCATATTCTGGAGAGGAACGGCATCGCGGCGACGATCCGCCGGGAGATGGGCTCCGACATCTCGGGCTCCTGCGGTCAGCTCCGCCGGGATTACCTCGAGACGGAGGGAATCGATTCGAAGGCGTAGGGAGTGAAACGAGGCGCTGGAGGATGCGCGAAGCTTCGTATCGCCGTGGAGGCCACGAGGGACTGCGAAGTGAGGATGTCGAGGACGTCAGCATTGAACCACGATGATGAAGTGACGAAGTGACAGGTGAAGCATGATGGACTTTTTTGCGAAAACCGATAAGGGACAGCGGCGGCGTATGAACCAGGATTACGTCTTCGCGAGCGATCAGCCGGTGGGAACACTACCGAATCTTTTCCTGCTCGCAGACGGGATGGGCGGACATAAGGCGGGGGACTATGCCTCCCGCTATGCGGTCGATGAGCTCCGGCGTTATATCGAGAAGGCTGCGCAGCCACAGCCGGAGATCCGCCTGCTGCAGGAGGGAATACGTGACGTGAACCAGCGGCTCTACCGCCTGGCGCAGCAGAATCCGAATCTGAGCGGGATGGGCACGACGCTCGTGATCGCGCTGATCGAGGGGCCGAATCTGACCGTCGGTAATATCGGCGATTCCCGGGCATACCTCATCCATGGGAACAGCATCCGACAGATCACACGGGACCACTCCTATGTCGAGGAGATGGTACGGCGTGGTCTCATGCGGCGTGGCTCGAAGGAGTATATGGCGTCCCGCAATATCATCACGCGGGCCGTGGGCATCGAGCCGCAGGTGGAGGCTGATTTCTTCGAGATCGAGCTCAGTGAGGGCGATTATCTGCTGCTCTGCTCGGACGGTCTCTCCAACATGGTGGACAATGAAAGCATCCGAAACATCATTCGTGAGCACAGCACGGTACAGGAAAAGGTACAGGCGCTCATCGATATGGCAAACATCAACGGCGGGAAGGACAATATCGGCATCGTTCTGACCGGCCCTTACCGAGAGGAGGCGACGATATGATGCTGGAGCAGGGACAGGTGCTCGACGAACGTTATGAGATCGATACGCTGATCGGACAGGGTGGCATGAGCTATGTCTATCGTGCCAACGACCGGAAGATGGGGCGTGTGGTCGCGATCAAGGTCCTGAAGGAGGAGTACTGCGAGGATGAGGATTTCATCCGGAAGTTTCAGAATGAGGCCCAGGCAGCGGCGAAGCTGAATCATCCGAACATCGTCGCGGTGTATGACATCGTCGATAATCCGGAGACGAAGCTGCACTATATCGTGATGGAGCTCGTCGAGGGTATCACACTGAAAAACTATATCAAGCGTGCGGGACGCATGGACTCGCAGGAGACCATCGCCATCGCGCTGCAGGCGGCGGCCGGTATCGAGCTCGCGCATAAGATGGGCATCGTGCACCGGGATATCAAGCCACAGAACATCATCGTCGACAGTGAGGGAAATGTGAAGGTGGCGGATTTCGGGATCGCCCGTGCCGCGACGCAGCAGACGGTCAATGCGACCGTCATGGGCTCTGTCCACTATATTTCGCCGGAACAGGCCCGCTCTGGGCAGTCGGATGAGCGTTCGGATATCTACAGCTTCGGCTGTACGATGTATGAGATGCTGACGGGCAAGGTGCCGTATGATGGCGACACCTCGGTGTCCGTCGTCTTCGCACACCTCGAGAATCCGATCCCGCACGTGAAGGAGCTGGTGCCGGATGTGTACCCTGCCCTCGATATGGCGGTGTACAAGTGCATGCAGAAGAAGGGAAAGCTTCGCTACCAGCACATCGGCGAGCTGATGGAGGACCTCCGGAAGGCACTGAAGGATCCGAGCGGTTCCTTCATGTCCGGGGAGATGCCGGAGGACCTCAGTGAGACCCGGGTGCTCTCTCCGCGGGAGCTGAATCAGCTGAAGCACCGGCAGAAGCTTCGGAGGAAGCTCGCACATCTCGATGATACGGATGCACTTCCGCTCGATGATACGGAGGAAGATGAAACCAGCTTCCACATGACGAAGATCTACCGTGTGATCGTCGGTGTCTGTATCCTGCTGATCATCGTGCTCGTGCTGATCATCGGCCGCAATATGTTCTCCTTCTTCCGGGACAGCCGGACGGCGCTGGAAACGAGTCAGCCGATCGAGGCCTCCACCGAAACGACGGAGGCGGCGACGATCAATATCACAATCTCCGCGCTCGATAACCTGCTTCCGAACATCCTCGGAAAGACGGTGGCGGAGGCGGAGGACTATCTCGGAGACTATCATATCCATCTCCGGAGCGCGAAGGAAAGCTTCTCGGATCAGTATCCGACGGAGGGCACGATCATCGCTTACCAGAAGAAGATCCAGAACGGCAGCACCCTCGATGTGACCGTGTCGAAGGGCGCAGAGACCATCCGCTTCTATGATCCGGCAACGCCGGATAAACTGGATGCACTTCATGCCGTGAAGTGTGACACCCTGGTCGAGGCGCTGGAAAAACGAAAAATCAATTATAAGATCCAGGACGCGTTCTCCGACACGGTGCCGCTGGGCTATGTCATCAGCACGAACAAGCCGGATACCAGCGGAACATCGATGCTGATCATCACGCGTTCCGCCGGGTCTGCGAGCGAGAATGGCATGGCGCTGGTCCCGGAGCTGCGTACGCTTAGTGAGGACGATGCGCTGAGCACGCTGGAGGATGCAGGACTCACACTTGAGGGCATCGACTCTGTGCCGGATGCTGAGCATGAGGAGAATACGGTCATCGACCAGAGTCTGACACCTGGATCCGTGGTCCTGAAGGGGACGACGATCTCGCTCACGGTTTCCTCCGGCTCCGATGGAGAGACGAGTCAGAAGAGCACCACGACCGACGGTCAGGGTGACTGGTACGGCTCGATCAACACGGCCGTAAAGATCGGCGGTGAGACCAGTCCGGCGGCAGATACACGGCGGATCATCCTGATCCGTCTCTGTCAGGAAATCGATGGTGCGGAGCGCTATACGACGCTTCAGGAAGCGCGAAGCTATGAAGCCGGCACCGAGCTTCAGGTCGTGATCCCGAACATCCGGGGTGCAGCCGGCATCGGAAAGGGCACCGTCGAAATCGTCGATGCATCGAACGATACCGTCATCGCATCCTATACTGTGAATTTCGCACCACGTTCCTAGAGAGGTAATGCATGGCTTTAAAAGGTAAAATTTACAAGGGCATCGGTGGCTTCTACTATGTCCATACCCCGGAGGGCGACTATGAGTGCCGCGCGAAGGGTATCTTCCGAAACCGGAACGAGAAGCCGCTCGTCGGTGATGATGCGGAGATCGAAGCGGTACAGGATTCAGAGAAGGAGCATGAGGGCTCCGTCATCCGCATCCTTCCGCGGAAAAATCAGCTGATCCGGCCGGCCGTCGCGAACGTCGACCAGGCGGTCGTCATCTTCGCACTCCGCCATCCGGATCCGAATCTGAACCTGCTCGACCGCTTCCTCATCCATATGGAGCAGCGGGAGATCCCGGTGGTGATCTTCTTTAATAAGGTGGACCTCGTGCAGCCAGGCGAGGATCCGACAGAGGAAGAAGAAACGATGCCGGAGGAGCGCGATGCCTGGAAGAAGAAAAAGTCACGGGCGAAAACGATCCCGGAGATCCATGCGGAGCACCCGGAGATGATTCCGGAGATCTACCGCGCGGCGGGCTATCCGGTGCTCGAAATCAGCACCCGGAACGAGGACAGTCTGCCGAAGATCATGGAGGTACTGCGCGGAAAGACCACCGTTCTTTCCGGGCCGAGCGGGGTCGGCAAGTCTTCGCTCACGAACCTCATCCATCCGGCTGCAAACATGGAAACCGGGGAGCTCAGTAAGAAGATCGAGCGTGGGAAGAATACGACCCGTCACTCGGAGTTCTTTTATATCGATGACGAGACCTATGTGCTCGATACACCGGGCTTTACCTCGCTCTATGTGACGGATATCGAACCGGAGCGGCTGATGTACTACTTCCCGGAGTTTGAGGACTACCGCAGCGCGTGCCGCTTCAACACCTGCGTGCACGTCGGTGAAAAGGACTGTGCGGTGAAGCGTGCCGTCGCGGAAGGAAAGATCGCTCGCGAGCGCTATGAAAGCTATGTCATGCTCTATCAGGAGCTGAAGGAGCAGAAGCGATACTGATTATGAAACGTCGTCTTAAGACGGCAGAGGAGAATACTACTATGAATTATGATCTGTCCCCATCGATTTTATCCGCTGATTTCGGAACCCTGCGTGACGACCTCCGTGTACTCGAGGAGGCGGGCACGAAGTACCTGCATTTCGATATGATGGATGGCGATTTTGTGCCGAATATTTCCTTCGGCATGCCGGTGATCCAGTCGGTACGTAAGGATAACCACTGCTTCTTCGATGTCCATATGATGGTAACTGAGCCGGGCCGCTACATCGACGCAGTCGCCGATGCCGGTGCGGACGGCATCACCGTACACCAGGAGGCCTGCACACATCTCGACCGTACCCTTCAGCAGATTCGGGAGCGTGGCCTCAAGGCCGGTGTAGCCCTGAATCCGGCAACCCCGATCAGCACCCTGGACTGTGTCCTTCCGATGCTGGACCTGGTGCTCATCATGTCGGTCAACCCGGGCTTCGGTGGGCAGAAGCTGATCCCGTATACGATCGAGAAGATCCGTGCCCTGCGGAAGCAGACGGACGCGCTCGGCCTCGAGCTGAATATCGGCATCGATGGTGGTGTTACCCTCGACAACGTGCAGGAAATCAAGGATGCCGGTGCGAACTTCTTCATCGCCGGCTCTGCCGTCTTCAAGCCACGTGAGCGTATGGTGGAGAATGTGAAGGCATTTAACGCCATCCTGCACGCATAAAGGAGTTTTCCGTGATAAAGAAACTTGCGCTCATCAATGATTTATGCAGCGTCGGACGCTGCTCACTTTCCATCCAGATTCCAGTGGTTACAGCACTTCAGCTCAGCGCCTGCCCGATTCCGACCGCGGTGCTCAGCAACCATACGGCCTTCCCGCACGTATCCAGCACAGGACTTGGGGCGGTGATGGAAGAGCGGCTCGAGACATTGAGCGAAAATGACATCCATTTCGATGGGATCCTGATCGGCTACCTCGGTGACTGTACGGATCTCCGGGCCCTCGACGCGTATCTCGAGGCGGAGAAGCTGCGGAATCCAGCGCTGCGCATCTTCCTCGATCCGGCGATGGCGGATCATGGCCGTCTGTATCGCGGGATGACGGAGGAGCATATCGAGGCGATGCGGGCCCTCTGTCGGAAGGCGGATCTCATCTGCCCGAACCTGACGGAAGCGGCCTTCCTCGCCGACTTCGATTATGCGGGACTGAAGGAGACACTCGACCGCTGTACGAGCGCTGCGACACGCGGGATGGTGATGCACGCTCTGCTTTCGGAGCTGCATCATCTGACGGAGGGACAGATCGTCGTGACTGGTGTCGAGGCCTATCCGGAGACAGCGGAGGATAGAGCCACGACGCCGGAAGCCCTGATCAATGTCGTCTCGGAAGCGGATGGCGATCTCCGTTTCGTCGGGCATGCCCGGTCCGGCGATGCCCGTCCGGGGACCGGCGACCTCTTCAGTGCCATCGTTGCGAGTCTCTGTCTTCGCGGTGAGGAGCTCGAGAACGCCACGCGTCGCGCCGCCGACTTCGTCGCGCTCTGCATCCGACACAGCGAGGAGGAGAAGGTCCCGATCGTTTACGGCGTACAGTTTGAGGATGTCCTCGGAGCGCTGTAGATGTTCGGACGCAACTGTCCCTCCGGGTCCCCACCTGTCTGATCGGTTGCGACCCGTCCGTCAACTGTGACGGAATGACTTGAAAACAGACGTAAATAAGGCTATAGTAAATGGTGGTTTATCGCCAGAAAGATTTCGCAGAAGTGGAGAGGATCCTATGTTAGATATTAAATTTGTCAGAGAAAACCCGGAGCTTGTCAAGGAAAACATCAAGAAAAAGTTTCAGGATGAGAAGCTTCCGTTAGTCGATGAGGTCATCAAGTATGATCTCGAGGCGAGAAAGTGCCAGCAGGAGGCCGATGAGCTTCGTGCGAAGAAGAATGCGGTTTCGAAGCAGATCGGTGCGCTGATGGCGCAGGGGAAGAAGGCGGAGGCCGAAGAGGTCAAGGCCGAGGTCGGCGCATTTACCGCACGTCTCAAGGAGCTCGAGGAGCAGGAGCCGAAGCTTCAGGCGGAGGTGACGAAGCGCATGATGATCATCCCGAACATGATCGATGCATCCGTTCCGATCGGTCCGGATGATTCTCACAACGTCGAGAATGAGCGCTTCGGTGAGCCGGTCGTTCCGGCATTTGAGGTACCGTATCATACCGATATCATGGAGTCCTTCGGCGGTATCGATCTCGATGCAGCCGGACGTGTCGCAGGTAACGGCTTCTACTACCTGATCGGCGACATCGCGAGACTGCACTCTGCGGTGCTCAGCTATGCGCGCGATTTCATGATCAACCGTGGTTTTACCTATGTGATTCCGCCATATATGATTCGTTCCAAGGTTGTAGATGGTGTTATGTCCTTCGCAGAGATGGATGCCATGATGTATAAGATCGAGGGCGAGGACCTCTACCTCATCGGTACCTCGGAGCACTCGATGATCGGTCGCTTCATCGATGAGATCCTTCCGGCAGATACCCTTCCGCTTACCCTTACTTCCTATTCTCCTTGCTTCCGTAAGGAGAAGGGTGCACACGGTATCGAGGAGAGAGGCGTGTACCGTATCCACCAGTTCGAGAAGCAGGAGATGATCGTCGTCTGTGAGCCGGAGGATGCCATGGACTGGTACGAGAAGCTCTGGAAGAACACCGTTGATTTCTTCCGTTCGATGGAAATCCCGGTCAGAACACTGGAGTGCTGCTCCGGTGATCTCGCAGACCTCAAGGTGAAGTCCTGCGATGTCGAGGCGTGGTCACCACGTCAGAAGAAGTACTTCGAGGTCGGCTCCTGCTCGAACCTCGGCGATGCACAGGCGAGACGTCTGCACATCCGTATCAAGGGCAAGGATGGAAAGATCCATCTCGCAAACACCCTGAACAACACCTGTGTCGCTCCACCTCGTATGCTGATCGCGTTCCTCGAGAATCGTCTTCAGGCCGATGGCAGCATCACCATCCCGGAGGTGCTTCAGCCATACATGGGTGGTACCAAGGTGCTCATCCCGAAGTGGAACTCCATCGAAGGCAAGCCGGCAAACGCTTGATGATCGAAGACCTGTGCAGTAGCACAGGTCTTTTTATGTACATTCAGGCAGGGGCCGCGGAGGGGTGGCAATGGAGGTACAGTACTCCGCGGTCACTGCCCGAGCTGAAAGTCTTAATATTATTGACGAAGTTGTTAATGAATTCGTTTATTGTTTATAGATGGCAGCTATCATATAATGAAGGCCATGAAGCCAGTTTATGATTTGACAAGTTGTGGGAGAGATGTAGTGGAACCGATCATCAAGGTGCGGGATTTATATAAGATTTTCAAAATCGGAGACAATAAGGTCTACGCGCTGAATGGTGTGTCCTTCGATGTCTACCAGGGGGAGTTCGTCGCGATCGTCGGCACCTCCGGCTCCGGTAAATCGACCTGTCTCAATATGCTGGCCGGTCTGGAAGCGCCGAGTCGAGGGGCGATTCAGATCGCGGGGAAGCGCATCGATAGGATGAGCGAAGCGGAGCTCGTCAGCTTCCGGCGTCAGAATGTCGGCTTCATCTTTCAGAGCTATAATCTGATCGGCTCGATGAATGCGGTCGAGAATGTCGCGATGCCGCTGATGTTCCGCGGGGTGCCGTATGAGAAGCGTATCCGGGAAGCAGAGAAGTATATGAAGCTGATCGGCATCGGGGATCAGGGAGAGCATATGCCGAACCAGATGTCCGGTGGACAGCAGCAGCGTGTCGGGATCGCTCGTGCGCTCGTCATCGACCCGAAGATCATCTTCGCCGATGAGCCGACGGGTAATCTTGATTCACATACGACGGAGGATGTGCTGAGCCTTCTTCGGAAAATCGTACGTGAGGAGGACCGCACGCTGATCATGGTCACCCATGATGCACACATCGCTTCCTGGGCGGATCGGCAGCTGCGTGTCGTCGATGGAAAGATCGTCGAGACCGTGATCCGTCCGGATAGCCCGATCGAACAGAAAATAGAAACAGAAACCGGAAATCCGCCTTTTGCGCAGGTGACGCCACTCGGCTGAGTACGGTGTATATAGAGGGGTATAAAATCATGAATCATTTTCACACACAAAAGCATACGATCCTTCGGCGTTTTCTGTGCGGCGCGATGGTGCTCGCGCTCCTGTCGCCGGCATTGACCTTCGTACAGCCGATGGAGGCCCAGGCGTCCTACGTCGATACGAATATGAACACCTTCATCCATGATGCAGCAGACACACCGGTTGCGGGGATCGGGCAGGATTTCCAGCTGACCGTGAAGGTCGGCTTCAACGGCGTGAACGGTCTCTATAATCCGACCGGTGACGTCATCAACAACGTGCGCGTGCGCCTGAGTCAGGACCAGAATCTCTTAAATACGAAGGGCATCGTGCCGAATTCAAAAAAGTCGAATCCGTATGATGAAGACTCGGACAACGAGCAGGAGTCCCTGCAGCATGATGCGTACAATGAAGGCTACCAGGCGGGGGCGCAGCGTGCCTATAATGCGTCGCTGGGCCTCACCTATCCGGTGGACGGTGGTACCTATCCGCTCGAGATCGGCACATCGACGATGAACCAGGAGAAGAACCTTGGCTCGCTGCAGAAGGGCGAGTACAAGGAGGTGACCTTCAATGTAAAGATCCGGAACGATATCAAGGAAGGCTACTATGCGATCCCGATTTCGATGAACTATGATGTGCCGTACAACTCGACGGGGCAGTACGGCAGTCTCAGCCGCGCCGAGTTCATCAATATCTATGTGCAGGACCTCGGAACGATTTCGAATCCGACCAGCGCGACGAAGGATCAGGCCTTCGTGCTCGGCGAGGGACAGTCGACACCGAGCGGTACCTATCCGGGAACCGTACAGTTCGCCGTGAACCTTCGGAATAAGAAGGGACGGGCCCTCTATGATGTCGTCGTGAAGATGAATAAGGGAAACGGTGGTGCAGCCTCGGGTGATTCGTCTTCGACGGCGACCGCTGGAAAGGTCGACTACAGCAGCTTCCCGTTCCGTGTGACGGAGGAGAACTATGACCGCAGCTTCGCCAGTGTCGAGGCGGATCAGACGATCTCGGCTCCGTACTCGATGGCCATCGCGAAGGATTCGAAGAGCGGTGACCATGCCATCGGCTTCACGGTGAGCTATAAGGAGACGCCGAACGCGACCATCACGAAGACAGAGCAGTATACCTACTACGTACATATCAGCAACCCGACCACGGATGAAACCGACAGTCAGCGTGATTTCAATGCTAACGACCGTTCGAAGGCACGACTCGTCGTGGCGGGCTATCATACCGAACCGGAGAAGGTGTTTGCCGGTCAGCCGTTTAAGCTGGTGGTGCAGATGCAGAACGCAAGTACCGGCATCAGTGCCAGCAACATCCTGCTTTCCCTCGAGTCGGAAAAGGTGAATGAGTCCTCGGCACTGTCGACGGAGAACGGCGCGAACTCCTATGTCATCAACAGCCTCGCGGCCGGGGAGACGAAGGAAATCGCCTGGAATATGGTGGCGGAACCGGGGGTCGACCCGCGGTCCTATGCGCTGACCATCAATGAAAAGTATGACTCCCCGGATTTCAAAAATGCCGAGGAGAAGGTGACGCTGAATATCATGGTCAATCAGGAGGCACGACTTTCGGTTTCCAACTACGATGTGATGCCCGAAAGCATTGACGTCGGCAGTGAATCTAACGTGATGTTCAATATCAACAACACCGGCAAGGTGATTCTCTATAATGTCACTGCGGAGTTTAAGGCGGATTCCATCAATGATACCAGCAGCTACGTCGGCAACATCAAGCCGGGTGAGTCGGGCTCCGTGGATGCGATGATCACGGGTGCGGCTCCGACCATGGATGATGGTACGATCCAGGTCATCATCAGCTACGAGGATGTGAACGGAGAGGTGCATACCTCCGAGCAGACGGTGAACCTCATGGTGAACGAGCCGATGGAAAGCACGGATGACATGAACGGCATGGATATGATGCCGGAAGAAACGCCTGGATTTTTCCAGCGCTTCCGACTCCCGATCATCGGTGGGGGCGTCGTTCTGCTGGCGGCAGCTGCGGTTTTCGTGAAGAAGCATAAGGATAAGAAGAAGGAAAAGGAAAACGATGAGACTATTTGATCTTATCAAGCTCGCAACGAGTAACCTGAAGCGACGAAAGATGCGAACCGTACTTACGGTCTTCGGTGTCGCCATCGGTACGGCGTCCATCGTGGTCATGGTGAGTCTCGGCATCGGGATGAGTGCGATGATGCTGAAGTCCTACCAGAGCATGGGCTCGCTGACCCGGATCGACGTATACGAGGGTGGTTATGGCGGCGGCACGAATGGCGATCAGTCCATGATGCTGACCGACGAGACCGTGGAGAGCTTTAAGCATATCCCCCATGTGACCGGCGTGAGTCCGTCCATCGAGGTGAATATCGAGGCGAAGTGCAAGGGCGTCAGCGGCTCCTTCAGCATTGTGGGTGTCACCCAGGATTATCTTCAGCAGCTTGAGCTCCGGGACGGCGGACATCTGCCGGCGGCGAACTCGGATACGCTGGAGCTCCTGTATGGTAATCAGATTCTGTACAGCAGCTTCTATAAGCAGAAAACCTGGGAGAATGTCGAGATCGACCCGGAGAAGGATACGGTATTCATCACCTTCCCGCAGCCGAGCACCTCGCAGGGAACACAAAGCAGTGAGGGCAGTACGCAGGAGCCGAAGCAGAAGAAGTACATCTTCCCGGTGGCCGGGATCATGAAGGGCGGCGCTGAGGACTGGTCGGATGGCTCGTATAATGTCTACACGGACATCGACAGTCTGAAGCGTTTTCTGAAGAAAATCTATAAGAAGGCGCTGGTGCCGAATCCGAGGACGAATAAAAACGGGAAGCCGTATCCGTACTATGTATACAATAATGTCTATGTTTTCGTCGATAACATGGATAACGTCAGTGCAGTACAGAAGCAGATCTCGGACATGGGCTTCAGTGTGAGCTCCAGTATGGAGTGGCTGAAGCAGGCGCAGCAGCAGCTCAATATGGTGCAGCTCGTGCTCGGCGGTATCGGCGGTGTATCGCTTCTCGTCGCGGCGATCGGTATCATGAATACCATGATGATGTCGATCTATGAGCGGACGAAGGAAATCGGTGTTATGAAGGTGCTGGGCTGTGCGATGCCGGATATCCGGAACATGTTCCTCTGTGAATCCGGTATGATCGGGCTCATGGGTGGTATCGCGGGACTCGCTGTCAGCTATCTGATTTCCTATATCATCAATTTCTTTACGAAAAATGCCGGTTCGATGATGTTCGGCTCCGGCTCGACGGGCGGGCTGTCCAGCATTCCGCTCTGGCTCGCGGCCTTCGCGATCGGCTTCGCCATCGCGGTCGGCACGATCGCCGGCTATGTTCCGGCGGCGCGTGCGATGAAGCTGAGTCCGCTGGCAGCGATCCGAAATGAATGATTCTATAGCCGGTCTTCCGACGCCCTTCTATACTTCTCATGATTATTAATTATATTGAGTATTTTGAAGCACGATGATATAATGCGGCAAAATGCCAAATTTGGAGGGAGTACGAAATGATCAAGGTTGCAAAATTTGGCGGAAGCTCCTGCGCCTCCGCGGAACAGTTCAGAAAAGTAAAGGACATCGTTCTTTCTGATAAGTCGAGACACTATATCGTGGTTTCGGCACCAGGTAAGCGGGCTTCCGGCGATACGAAGGTGACCGATCTTCTCTATCGTCTCCAGGATGCAGTCGAAGATGAGAAGAAGTTCCAGGAGACGCTTCAGACGATCAAGGATCGTTATCAGGAGATCATTGACGGCCTCGGGCTCGATTTCAGTCTGGCAGCGGACTTCGATCGGATCGAGCAGGATCTCAAGGCTGGTGCAGATCGTGATTATGCGGCTTCCCGCGGTGAGTTTCTGAATGCGAAGCTGATGGCGGCCTATCTCGGCTTCAGCTTCATCGATTCTGCAAGCTGCTTTGTCTTCAAGGAGGACCGGAGCTGTGATTACCAGAAGACGGAAGAGGGCATCCGCGCAGCACTGAAGGATATCGATTATGCGGTATTCCCGGGCTTCTATGGTGCGAACGAGAAGGGTGAGGTCGTTACCTTCAGCCGTGGCGGCTCAGACGTGACCGGCTCCCTGATCGCAGCGGCGGAGCATGTCGATCTCTATGAGAACTGGACGGATGTATCCGGCTTCCTCGTTGCGGATCCACGCATCGTGCCGAATCCGGAGGTCATCGATTACATCACCTACCGTGAGCTTCGTGAGCTGAGTTACATGGGTGCCGGTGTACTGCATGAGGACGCGATCTTCCCGGTACGCCGTGAGGGTATCCCGATCCAGATCAAGAACACGAACCGTCCGGAGGATCATGGTACCCTCATCGTGCAGAATACGTTGAAGAAGCCGCGTTTCATCATCACCGGTGTCAGCGGAAAGAAGGATTTCTGTGCGATCAACATCGAAAAGGCGATGATGAACTCGGAGATCGGCTTCGCCCGGAAGCTTCTTTCCGTCCTCGAGGACAACAACATCTCCTTCGAGCACATCCCGTCCGGTATCGATACGATGACCCTCGTCATCCATCAGGAGGAGCTCGAGCACTGTGAGCAGAAGATCCTGAACGGCATCCAGCGTGCCGTGAATCCGGACCTCATCGAGCTCGAGTCGGACATCGCTCTGATCGCGGTCGTCGGACGTGGCATGAAGTCATCCCGTGGTGTGGCCGGTCGTGTATTCTCTGCACTCGCCCATGAGTACATCAACATCAAGATGATCGACCAGGGCTCCAGCGAGTACAACATCATCATCGGTGTACGGAACGAGGATTTCGAAAAAGCCATCCGTGCCATCTACAAGATGTTCGTCATGAGCGCTAAATAATATGAATGTTTGACATAAGTCCCGGGGGCAGGCTTTCAATGGCCGCCCCGGGACTTTTATCATGCCCGGACATATGATATAATGCGCGAAGCGAGGATAAAACGATGAGAATAATTGTGATCGGCGGCGGAGCTGCCGGACTGATGGCGGCGATCGCGGCGAAGGAAACCGCGGCGGACGCCGATGTGGTTTTAATAGAAAAGAATGATAAACTCGGAAAAAAGATCTTCATCACGGGAAAGGGGCGCGGCAATCTGACGAATGCGGTGGCCATCGAGGATTTCTTTCCGCAGTATGTGACGAATCCGCGTTTTCTGTACTCGGCACTTTATGACTTCACGAATCAGGATACGATCGAGCTGCTGGAGGCGCACGGCTGCCGGACGAAGGTTGAGCGTGGCGACCGAGTCTTCCCGGTATCGGATCATGCCTACAGTATCACGGATGCACTTAAGCACTCTATCAAGAAGCTGGGCGTCGAGATCCGCTATAAGACCGAGGTGAAGAAGATCGAGCTTCGGGACGGGCAGGTCCGTGGTGTGGTGACG
This sequence comes from Oribacterium sp. HCP3S3_B9, assembly GCF_052064255.1. Taxonomy (NCBI): domain Bacteria; kingdom Bacillati; phylum Bacillota; class Clostridia; order Lachnospirales; family Lachnospiraceae; genus Oribacterium; species Oribacterium sp. HCP3S3_B9. The sequence goes on along the minus strand of NZ_JBQHVY010000002.1, from coordinate 133,428 downwards.
GATCGTGGCTTCCTGCCGGCGGATGCGGTGATCGTCGCGACCGGCGGCCGCAGCTATCCGTCGACCGGCTCTACCGGTGATGGCTATCGCTTCGCCGAGGAGGCTGGCCTCCAGGTGACGGAAACCTATCCGTCCCTCGTCGCCCTCGAGGTGCATGAACCGGATGCCTACCGTCTGAAGGGCTTAAGCCTCCGAAACATCGCGATCGATATCCGGGACGAGGATGGAAAAAGCTACTACCGGGACTTCGGTGAGCTCGAGTTTATGGAGAGCGGACTGCGTGGCCCGGTGATCATCTCGGCATCGGCGGTCGTAACGAAGCTCGTCAATGCTTCCGACCATAAAAAGTGGAAGCTCCTCACCGTGCACATCGACCTGAAGCCGGCGCTGGAGGATGCAGAGCTCGACCGTCGCCTGCTCCGTGATTTTGATACCTATCGGAATAAGGAGCTCCGCAATGCGTTTTCCGAGCTCCTCCCATCGCAGCTGATTCCGGTCTTCACGGCACGACTCGCCGCGCAGGGGGTCGATATCAATCGAAAGGTCACCGAGGTCGATCGCGAGACACGGAAGAAGATCGCGGGCCTCATCCGGGATTTCAGCTTCACGATCCGCGGTACCGGCAGCTTCAAGGAGGCCATCGTCACCCAGGGTGGCGTCGCTGTGAAGGAGCTGAATCCGAAAACGATGGAAGCGAAGAAGGTGAAGGGACTGTACTTCGCCGGCGAGGTCATCGACGTCGACGGCTATACCGGCGGCTTCAATATGCAGATGGCCTTCTCCACCGGCCACCTCGCCGGTAAGTCTGCCGCTGAAGCACTCAATTATAAATATTAGATAAATGGAACAATTCCGGTCACCGCCCCTGCGAGCACTGACCTGAATTGTAACAATGTGAAATATGAAGGAGGCTGTTATGCCATATAGTATTGCCATCGATGGGCCGGCGGGTGCCGGCAAGTCGACGATTGCGAAGGCCGTAGCGCGAGAACTCGGCTATGTTTATATCGATACCGGTGCCATGTATCGTGCCGTCGGTCTGTTCTGTCTCGATCAGGCTATCGCCCTCACGGATGAGGCGCGCGTGTCGGAGGCGGTGCGCGACATCGACATCACGATCGCCTATGATGAGGAAGGAGCTCAGCAGGTCTTCCTGAACGGCGCCAATGTCTCCACCCGGATTCGTACCCAGCAGGTCGGTGATGCCGCATCCACGGTGTCCCAGTATCCGGCCGTGCGGGAGAAGATGGTGAAGCTGCAGCAGAGCCTCGCGGAGCATACCTCGGTCGTGATGGATGGCCGGGATATCGCATCGAAGGTGCTTCCGCATGCGGATACGAAGATCTATCTCACTGCATCCGTCGAGGAACGCGCACATCGTCGTGCGAACGAACTGCGTGAAAAGGGAGAGACCTGTGACATCGCAGAGGTTGAGGCGGAGATCCGTGCGCGGGATGACCGCGATATGCATCGTCAGCATTCCCCACTCATCCAGGTGCCGGAGGCGGTGCTCGTCGACAGCTCGACACTGACCATCGATGAGACGATCGACCGTATCCTCGAGATCTGTATGCAGCATTGAGGTCGGCGCGATATGAAGGTAACACTTGCAAAAACCGCCGGCTTCTGCTTCGGCGTGCAGCGCGCGGTTGATACCGTGTACCGCGTACTCGAGGAGGAGCATGAAAAACCGCTCGATGAACAGCGTTCGATCTATACGTACGGACCGATCGTGCATAATGAAACCGTGATTCAGAAGCTCGCCGCAGAGGGCGTGGAGGTACTCGAATCCGAGGAGGAGCTTGCGACGCTTCACGACGGCATCGTCATCATCCGTGCACATGGGGTGCCGAAGCACATCTATGAGCTGCTTGAAAAGCAGAAGGTCGAAGCCGTCGATGCTTCGTGCCCCTTCGTCCAGAAGATCCAACGCCTCGTGCAGCAGCACACAGCAGCCGGTGAAGAGGTCTTCGTGACCGGAAACCCGGAGCATCCGGAGGTGATCGGCATCATGGGCTGGGCGGAAGGCGGCATTTCTGCGATTCCGGACATCGAAACCGCTGAAAAATTACCAAACGGAGAGGGCAGAAGCGTGGTTGTCGTGTCACAAACCACGTTTAATATCGATAAATTCAAACTAATTATTGATATTTTGAAAAAAAAGCATTATTATGTTAATGCTATTAATACGATTTGCAACGCAACGTTTGAGCGACAGTCGGAGGCGAAGGAACTGGCGAAACAGTCCGACGCCATGATTGTCATTGGGGGACGCAGTTCCTCCAACACGAAGAAACTTTTTGAGATTTGTAAAGACCAGTGTCGTAACACCCAGTTGATACAAACGGTTGGAGATCTTAACTTCGTTCAGGATGAAGCGGTTCAAAACGTAGGTATTACAGCTGGGGCAAGCACCCCGAAAGAAATTATTGAGGAGGTTCAAAATTATGTCAGAGATGAGTTTTGAACAGATGCTTGACGCATCATTAAAGTCTATTCATGCAGGGGAGATTGTTACTGGTAAGGTTATTAGTGTAAAGCCTGACGAGATTGCACTCAACATTGGGTACAAGTCCGATGGTATCATGACCAGAAGTGATTACAGCGCAGATAACACTGTAGACCTCACCACAGTAGTCAATGTCGGCGATGAAATCGAGTGCAAGGTAAAGAAGGTAAACGATGGAGAGGGACAGGTTGTTCTTTCTCACAGAGAGGCTCTTGCTTCCAAGGCTTCCGAGGAGCTCAAGGATGCATTTGAGAACCAGACCGTTCTTACCGGCAAGGTTGTTCAGGTTGTCAAGGGCGGCCTGAATGTTGAGGTAAATGGTGCACGTGTATTTATCCCTGCATCCCTCGTATCTGATACCTTCGAGAGAGATCTCACCAAGTATCAGGGTCAGGATATCCAGTTTGTGATCACTGAGTTCAATCCGATGAAGCGCAGAGTCATCGGTGATCGTAAGCAGCTTATGGCAGCTACGAAGAAGGAGCAGCACGACAAGCTCTTCAGTGAGCTTCAGGTCGGCGATGTTCGTACCGGTGTTGTTAAGAACCTTACTGATTTCGGTGCATTCATCGATCTCGGTGGCGCTGATGGTCTCCTTCATATCTCCGAGATGTCCTGGGGCCGTATCGAGAACCCGAAGAAGCTTTTCAAGTCCGGCCAGGAGGTTAAGGTACTTGTTAAGGAGATCAACGGTGAGAGAATCGCTCTTACACGTAAGTTCCCGGATGAGAACCCGTGGAAGGATGCAGAGATCAAGTTCGCTGTTGGTACGGTTGTAAGCGGCAAGGTTGCACGTATGACCGACTTTGGCGCATTCGTAGAGCTTGAGAAGGGCATCGATGCACTTCTTCACGTATCTCAGATTTCCAGAGAGCATGTGAACAAGCCGTCAGACGTTCTCGAGGTTGGCCAGGAGATCGAGGCGAAGATCGTCGATCTCGACGTAGACAGTCACAAGATTTCCCTGAGCATGAAGGCTCTTTCTGAGCCGGAGCGCAAGGAGGATCTCGATGTTGCAGACGTTGACATCGAGGCTGTAGGCAAGGCTGAGGCTGAGCGCGTAGACGAGGAGTAATCCGCATAGACAGAGGGTCGGACAGAAATGTCCGGCTCTCTTTTTTTAAAATCCTTGCGTGGGACTTTTTTACGTGCTATACTCTTGACTCGGATATGTTGACTCATGGGAGAAGTATGCGCATTTCCCCTGTGCGTTTGCATAATATATAAAACGAAAGTTTCGGAGGTACTCTTAATGAGCGTTAAAGTTGAAAATCTTGAGAAGAATATGGCTAAGCTGACCGTTGAGGTGGACAATGCTGAGTTTTTAAAGGCCATCGATGTAGCATACAAGAAGAACCGTAACAAGTTCAATCTTCCTGGTTTCCGTAAGGGCAAGGCACCGAAGGAGATGATCATGAAGATGTACGGACCACAGGTATTCTTCGAGGATGCGCTCAATGAGATTCTTGATAAGACCTATCCGGAGGCTGCGAAGGAGTCCGGCCTCGAGATCGTTTCCAGACCGGAGATCGGCGTAGAGCAGATCGGTATGGATCAGAACGTGATCTACACAGCAACCGTTGCTGTAAAGCCGGAGGTTACCCTCGGTGAGTATAAGGGCGTTACGGTAGAGAAGGCAGAGACCACGGTAAGCGCAAAGGAAGTCAACGAGAAGCTGGCTGCTGAGCTTGAGAAGAATGCACGTGTCGTTGAGGTTGATCGTGAGATCAAGAAGGATGATATCGCAAACATCGATTTCGTGGGCTCCGTAGACGGTGTTGAGTTCGAAGGTGGCAAGGGCGAGGATTACCCGCTGACCATCGGCTCTGGCACCTTCATCCCGGGCTTCGAGGATCAGCTGATCGGCCACAAGGCTGGTGAGACCGTCGATGTAAAGGTTACCTTCCCGGAGAACTACGGCGCAAAGGATCTCGCAGGTAAGGAAGCACTTTTCGTAACCACCATCAAGACGGTTAAGGAGAAGCAGGTTCCGGCTGCTGACGACGAGTTCGCATCCGAGGTTTCTGAGTTCGACACCCTCGATGAGTATAAGAAGGATCTGAAGAAGACCCTGAAGGAGGAGAAGGAGAAGGCTGCAACCACGACCAATGAGAGAAATGTCATCGCAAAGGTCGTTGAGAACGCTTCCGTAGAGATCCCGGCACCGATGCTTGAGGCACAGCTGGACAACATGCTCTATGATTACCAGACCAGACTTGCTCAGCAGGGCATCCCGATGGATCAGTATCTCAAGATCACCGGCCAGACTGTAGAGCAGATCAAGGACCAGATGAAGGAGAGCGCTGAGAAGAATCTCAAGACGTCCCTTGTGATCGAAGCCATCATGGAGAAGGAGAACATCACCGTCGCTGAAGAGCGTGTAGATGAGGAGTTCAAGAAGATCGCAGAGCAGTACAAGATGGAGTATGATGACCTCAAGAAGACGGTTTCCGAGGAGCAGAAGGAGAGCATGAAGAGAGAGATCGCTTTCCAGGAGACCATCGATATGCTCGTAGCTGAGGCGAACCTTGTAAAGGCAGAGAAGAAGTCCAAGAAGGCTGCTGAGGACGAGGAGAAGACTGAGGAGTAATTCCTGTATCGCTTCATCGAAGATTTAAAGATTTTTAGCGGTGCAGGTAACTGCACCGCCTTTTTTTAAGATTCATAGGGAGGTTTCATTATGAATTTAACACCTAGAGATATTACAACGATTCCGTATGTCATTCAGTCGACATCCAGAGGAGAGCGTTCCTATGACATCTTCTCCCGTCTTCTGAATGAGCGTATCATCTTCCTCGGAGATGAAGTGAATCATGATACCGCTTCCCTCGTCGTCGCACAGCTTCTGTACCTCGAGTCCGAGGATCCGGATAAGGACATCAGCCTGTACATCAACAGCCCGGGTGGCGTGATCACGGACGGTATGGCGATCTACGATACCATGCGTTACATCAAGTGCGATGTATCCACCATCTGTGTCGGCATGGCTGCATCGATGGGTGCCTTCCTCCTGGCCGGCGGTACGAAGGGCAAGCGTATGATCCTTCCGAATGCTGAGGTCATGATTCACCAGCCGTCGGGCGGTGCACAGGGCCAGGCCACGGAGATCCAGATCACGGCAGAGTGGATCCTTCGTACGAAGAAGCACATGGCGGAGATCCTCGCAGCGAACTGCGGACAGCCGGTGGAGAAGGTGATGGAGGATACGGAGCGTGATCACTGGATGACGGCACAGCAGGCGCTGGAGTACGGCATCGTCGATCATATCTTCGAATCACGCGAAGCAGCTGAGGTACGGAACTGAGTACCGGTAGCAGCATCATCAGACTAACCAGAACGAGAGGACTGCATTCATGCAAATGAAACCAGACGATAAAATCCGCTGTTCTTTCTGCGGTAAATCGGCGAAGCAGGTACATAAGCTCATCGCCGGTTTAAATAATAATTATATCTGTGACGAGTGTGTCGAGCTCTGCGAGGAGATCCTGAACGAGCAGGATGGTGATTTCAGAGAGGACAGCGACACCTCAGACATCCATCTTCTGAAGCCGAAGGAGATCCATGATTTCCTCGATGAGTATGTCATCGGACAGGATGAGGCGAAGAAGGTGCTGTCTGTAGCGGTTTATAACCACTACAAGCGCATCACCTCGAAAATCAAGGACATCGACGTTCAGAAGTCGAACATCCTGATGATCGGACCGACCGGTACCGGTAAGACCTACCTGGCACAGACCCTGGCCCGCATCCTCGGCGTTCCGTTCGCAATCGCAGATGCTACGGCGCTCACCGAAGCCGGCTATGTCGGCGAGGATGTCGAGAACATCCTCCTGAAGCTGATTCAGGCGGCAGACTATGATATCAAGCGTGCGGAGATCGGTATCATCTATATCGATGAGATCGATAAGATCACGAAGAAGTCGGAGAATGTCTCCATCACCCGTGATGTCTCCGGCGAGGGCGTTCAGCAGGCACTGCTGAAGATCCTCGAGGGGACCGTCGCTTCCGTACCACCTCAGGGCGGACGGAAGCATCCGCAGCAGGAGCTCATCCAGATCGATACGACGAATATCCTGTTCATCTGCGGCGGTGCATTTGACGGCCTCGAGCACATCATCGAGAAGCGTGTCGCTTCCGGATCGATGGGCTTCGGTGCGGACATCGTCGAGAAGAATCGCGACAACTACGATGACATCCTTCGTCAGGTACAGCCGGAGGATCTCGTACGCTTCGGTCTGATCCCGGAGTTTATCGGACGAGTACCGGTTGATGTCACCCTGCAGTCACATGATGCGGCGACCCTGAAGCGTATTCTGACGACCCCGAAGAACGCGCTCGTGAAGCAGTATCAGAAGCTGTTTGAGATCGACGGTGTCGAGCTCCGATTTACGGATGAGGCAGTCAGCGCCATCGCCGAGAAGGCAGCCGAGCGCAAGACCGGTGCCAGAGGACTCCGCTCCATCATGGAAGATATGATGATGGACATCATGTATGAGATTCCGTCCGAGCCGGACATCCAGAGCGTGGAGATCACGGAGGATGTGGTGAAGGGCACGGGCGAACCGATCATCACCCGTAAAGAGAAGAAAACAGCCCCTCGTGCAGATGCAGCAGATACGGCTGTATGAGTTTGACGAAACCCGATCGGTTATGTGCCGACCGGGTTTCCTGATCCTGAACCAGCTGGATCCGTCAGGTATCAATCATCACTAAGAAAAGGAGATTCCATGAAGATCACTTCTGTAGAGCTGGAGAGAGTGCTGGGCGTAAAATCCGAGCTTCCGAAGACCGGAAAACCTGAATTTGTCATGGCGGGACGATCCAATGTCGGAAAGTCCTCCTTTATCAATGCCTTCGTCAATCGAAAGAACTTCGCCCGTACGAGCTCGACACCGGGTAAGACGCGCACGATCAACTTTTATAACATCAACGAACGGTTTTATCTCGTCGACCTCCCTGGCTACGGCTATGCATCCACCGGTGCGGTCGAGCAGGAGAAGTGGGGTCGGATGATCAACCGCTATCTCGAAACCTCGGACGACATCGAGGAGGTGATCCTCTTCGTAGACATCCGCCACGATCCATCGAAGCTCGACATCCAGATGTTCGACTACGTGACCCAGGTCACCGGCTTCGAGCCGATCGTCATCCTGACGAAGATGGATAAGATCAATCGCTCACAGATCAAAAAGCAGACCGCTGCGATCCGCAAGGCTCTGCACGCGACGGAAAACTGTACGATGATCCCGTTCTCCTCCCAATCAAAGCAGGGACTCGAGAGCATCTATGCGATCATCGACGAGATTATGGATGCCCCGGAAACTCCAGAGACACAGGCGTGAGCCTGGATGTAGTAAGGGCTCAGGTAGTGGACCCTCCGGGCCCCTTACCTGTCTGAACTGTTACATCTGATGTAAACCGGGAATTGCAAAATTCCGAAAACGGGCTTGACATCGGTGCAGACTGGTGCTAGTCTATAAAGGTCGTAAAGACAAAGGAAAGTAGGTATCCACCTCACCTTGGCAGTTGTAGCTGACCCGGGTTCATATTTGATTATTACTTCGTGTATTTTCATTATGGTGGATTGGCTTACAATCCGCCATTTTTTTGCATTCGACCAGTGTATGTGGAGAGGAGTTTATGGCTATTAAGAAAAACGCAAGCATCGAAATTAACGAGCAGATCCGTGACAGAGAGGTAAGAGTCATTGGTGCAGAGGGCGAGCAGCTCGGTATCATGTCTTCCAAGGACGCTTATATGATGGCGAAGGAGAAGGACCTGGATCTTATTAAGATCGCGCCGACTGCAACGCCGCCTGTTGTAAAGATCGCCGACTTCGGTAAGTATCGTTACGAGATGATGCGTAAGGAAAAGGAAGCCAAGCGTAATCAGCGCGTAACTGAGCTGAAGGAGATCCGTATGACACCGAACATCGATCAGAACGATCTCAACACAAAGTTATCCGCTGCACGTAAGTTCCTCGAGAAGGGCAATAAGGTCAAGGTCGCTCTTCGATTCAGAGGCCGTGAGATGTCTCGTATGAATCAGTCCAAGTACATCCTTGACGAGTTCGCCGAGCAGCTGAAGGACATCGCTGTCCTCGATAAGCCGGCGAAGGTAGAAGGCAGAAACATGGCGATTGTAATAAGCCCGAAAAAGTAAAATCACAGGAGGCTGTTATGGCAAAGTTAAAGCTGAAGACAAAGAGAGCTGCTGCTAAGCGCTTTAAAGTTACTGGCACAGGAAAGCTTGTAAGAAATAAGGCTTACAAGTCCCACATTCTCACCAAGAAGACAACGAAGCGTAAGAGAGGCCTGCGCAAGGATACTGTCCTTGATCAGACCAACGTTAAGACGATGAAGAAGATTCTTCCATACCTTTGATTTGTAGACTTTAGAGGAGGAAATTAAAATGAGAATTAAGGGCGGATTAAACGCTAAGAAGAAGCATAATAGAGTACTCAAGCTTGCTAAAGGCTACAGAGGATCTCGCTCCAAGCACTACAGAGTAGCGAAGCAGAGCGTAATGAGAGCACTTACGGAGTCCTACAGAGGCCGTAAGGAGAGAAAGAGACAGTTCAGACAGCTCTGGATCGCTCGTATCAACGCAGCTGCAAGACTGAATGGTCTTTCTTACAGCAAGTTCATGTTCGGCCTCAAGAATGCCGGCATCGATATGAACCGTAAGATGCTTTCCGAGATCGCAATCGCTGATCCGGAGGGATTTGCAAAGCTCGCTGAGACTGCAAAGGCTAACCTCGCAAAGTAATGTTCGACCGACAGGATTCGTCCTGTCGGTTTTTTAATGCTCGTTTGCCGTGCGGACGTGAAGAGGCCGGCGATGGACTCTGTGGCCGAACACGCATTTCGATGACAGTCCGGCCAGCACCCAGGAGGGCCGGCAACAGAAGCACAGTACTCCGAGGCCGGTAAACTCTAAGCCAGGGACCCTAAGCGGCACTAGGCCCTCTGCAATCACTGAGTTTTCTTGAGGAAAACTCAGCGTTGCAGAGGGTTCCAAGGAGAGATAGCACCAAGTGCCGCTAAGGGGACCTGGCTTGATTTTACACGTCCTCTACGTATGGCTTCTGTTGCCGGTCCTCATGGGCACTGGCCGATTTCCGTTTCCCGATGAAAAATCAAATATCTAACTCGGAAAAACACATAAAAAAAGAACCGATTCTTATGAATCGATTCCTTGATGCGGAAGAAGGGATTTGAACCCTCAAGAGTGTAACCTCACACGGACCTGAACCGTGCGCGTCTGCCGTTCCGCCACTTCCGCGAACTCGTATATAATAGCATGGTGAGATGGGTTCGTCAACAACTAATTTTTACTTTTTTTGATTGGACTTTGCGGTGGGATCGGTCACGGAGTCCACTGCCGGGCCACCACATTTGAATTCAGTGGAGGAACGCGCCGAGCACGCCGTAGGAGACGATCGACATGATGGCGGAGGCGAGCAGTACGCCGACGATGATGGCGAGGAAGGACTTCTTCCGCGGCATGTGCAGGAGGCCTGCGACGAGGGAGCCGGTCCATGCGCCGGTGCCCGGAAGCGGGATGCCGACGAAGAGCACGAGGCCCCAGAAATCATACTTCTGAATCGATGCCTGGTTCTTCTCGACCTTCTCACGGAGCTTTCGCGCGATCCCCTGTGTCGGTCCGAAATGCTCACAGGCCAGTACGATCTTCTCGATGAAGAGAAGGATCAGCGGGATCGGCAGGAGATTTCCAACGATGCAGAGGATCACTGCACGCAGATACGGCACGCCCAGCAGCGAGGATGCGAGGAGTCCGCCACGGAGCTCCAGGATCGGCATCAAGGAAATGATGAAGACGATGGCGTCCTTCGAGAGGAGTCCCGTCAGGTGAGTAGTGACAAAACTTACAAGTGCTTCCATTTTTGACCTCAATTTCCTAATAATATCGTAATTCAGTTTTCTTGAATGCCCCTATGGAATGTGATAGACTAAACAGATGATTTGAAAGTGCGCGCACACGTCATCTGGAAGATAACGAGGTCTCCCGCGGCGTGCTGGCAGTTCTGGTCGCCTGCATTGTCCGACGCCATAAAAGGCACAATGCCGATTCTATCGACTGCGTCCCACAGTGTCAAGCTATGCGCAGATTTCAGCTCACTGAAACAAGGAAATGTAAGCCGGGAGACGGTCTAACCGATGTCTGCCATCCGGGAATCACGGGGTTGACGCGGTACCACAGGTCCCCGAACAGCTGTAGAAAGAATAGTATGATCAGTTACGAAGAAGAAATCAAACGTTTTAAGCCGAGTCTCGATGTCGATCAGATCGAGGATGCGATCGCGAAGGTGGATCTCACCGATATGAACGACATCATGACCAGTCTCATCGAGGAGGCCATCAAGCATAAAAAGGATGAGAGCGTTAAATGAAGTATGACGTAATGCTGGAGCAGATCGCAAACTGCTACTATAATCTGGGACTCGAGCGTGCACGTCTGCGCGATCTGAGTGGCGCCGCCGAGCTGCTGAAGAAGTCGCTGACCTTCGATAAGTATCAGAAGGATGCGCGAAATCTGCTGGGGCTGATCTTTTTCGAGTGTGGTGAGACCGCGGATGCGCTCGTGCAGTGGGTCATCAGTATGAACCTGCTCCCACAGGATAACATCGCGGATCATTATCTCGATGAGGTCCAGCGCAAGCCGGCGATCCTCCGAATCTGTTCGGACAATGTCAAGCGCTACAATCAGGCGCTGGACTACGCGCAGAACAACAACGAGGACCTCGCCATCATGCAGCTTAATCAGGTCATCGAGGACAGTCCGAACTATATCAAGGCACACATCCTGCTCGCTCTTTTATATATGAAGAGAGAGGACTGGGTGAAGGCGGGACGCAGCCTCTACCTCGTGCTGAAAATCGATCGCAACAACCCGAAGGCCCTCGTGCTGATGGATGAGGTCAAGCATAACACCGGCCGGAAGGAGGTCGAGCAGAGCCGCCTGAAGAATGCATTTTCCCACCGCAAGATGACGGATGATGATGTGCTGATTCCCCAGGAGGTGAAGCAGGTGTCACCGTGGATGGTCGTCGGCTACATCTTCGTCGGCGTCATCCTGGCACTCTTCGCATTTTATCTGCTGATCATGCCGGCGAAGACGAAGGCGCTCAATGCGGAGAACAACCGTGAGCTGATTTCCTATACCGAGAAACTCGATGCCTCGAACCGTGAATATGCAGAGCTGAAGGACTCATATGATACGCTGGAGTCGCAGTACGCCGAGGCAGCTCAGCAGGTTTCACAGTTTGAGAATGCCAATGCCTCCTTCATGGGGCAGTACCAGGCACTGAACGAGATCCGGACAGCGCTTGCAAATGGCGATGTCCTTCAGGCGGCGAAGCTCTATACGGACCTCGATCAGACGCAGATCAGTGATGCGACGATGCTGCAGCAGCTTCAGAGCATCAAGGTGGAGATGGAGGGCTCGATCTATCAGGAGCTCGCCGACCAGGCGACCAACGCCTGGAACAGCGGAAACCAGGATCAGGCAGCCGAGCTGTATAATCTGAGCCTGGCGATCCGCGAGGAACCGGAAAATATGTATCTCCTCGGACGTCTCTACCAGAGTATGGGACGAACGGAGGAAGCAAATACACTGTTTGATAAAATCATCGGCGCACACCCGGATTCAAATTATGCCGAGCGCGCGAGACAGGCAAGAGGGTACTGATCCATGCTGAATGTTGAGAAGATCCGCCTGATGACCCAGCTTTCGATTTATGACAGGAAAGAGGGGAAGGCGATACGGGATGTAAGCAGATATTTCAAGGGAGACTATCTCTCCCGGAGGATGTTCATGGCACTCGTGCACTATACACTGTGCTTTATTCTGGTGTCTATGCTGCTGATGCTGATCAATATCGAAGAGCTTCTGATGCATCTGAACATCCCGTTTATCGTGGCAGCGGTCCGGGTCCTTCTTTTCATTTATGTGCTCGGCTTCGTCGGGATGATGGCCTTTTCCTATGTGCGCTATGCACGGGCCTACGATGATCTTCACCGGAAGAGTCTCTATTATATGGCGAAGCTCGACAAGCTTCTGCAGCTCGAGGAGGCACCGGATACGAAACTTGACATCGAGAGCGCCGGCTCCGAGTTTTATAAGGAGAAGGGCGGGAAGATCCGCGTCATGGAGGATGCGCCTCTGCGGCAGACGAAGCGTTCGAAGACAGCGCCGGACAGAAGGGGCAACGCGAGCGCGGCTCCGAAACAGGTAGAAGCACAGCCTGTGAAGCGAAAGAGTGCGGTGCAGGACACGGACCGGCAGGAAGAGGCGTGGCTCGATGATCCGATCGAGCAAGAGAACGGCTGGCTGGATGATCCGGTTGAACCGGAAGACGGCTGGCTGGACGACGGAAACGATGCAGTAACCACAGGCGACGATGGTGACTGGCTGGACGATCCGGTCGATCCGAAGCCGCATAGTGACACGGGCAGAGCCTCTATGGATGGCATACAGCTCATGGATTTCAGAAAACATCACGAAGGAAGATAAAGATGACACAGCTGGTCGATATGAAGGATGAATTACAGAAGTTTTACATCAAAAATGAATACTGGCTCACACCTGTACTGAAGGCGCTGACCGCGTTCCTGTGCTTTTTCATGATCCGGATTCGCATAGGCTCCGACAGCATGTTCGGCAGTCTGCTGATCGCGATCGCCGCTGCTGCGCTGTGCTCGTTCCTTCCGTGGACGGCTGTGACGGTCATGTCGGCGGTTTTTGTGCTGGGCAATGCCTATGGCACGTCGATGGAGCTCGCCCTTCTGGCGGCCTTCATCCTCCTGCTGATGGCGCTCGCACAGTCGGCCTTCCGTGCAGGAAATGCGATTCTGATCGTCCTGGTTCCCCTGCTGTTTTATCTGCATGTACCCTATGTACTCCCGGTCATCGCAGGGCTCAGCCTCGGACTGATGTCCATCGTACCGGTATCCATCGGTGTGATGATGTATTATTTTATCGAGTATATCTCGGAGAATGCATCTAAGCTCAGTGTATCGACGAAGGATCCGATGGAGATGGCGAGCCAGTATGCCAGCATCTTTCAAGGCTACTTTCAGAACCGCACGATGATCGTGTCCATCATGGCCTTCGCCATCTGCATCGTGCTGGTGTTTATCCTTCATCAGATGGTGTTTTCGTATAACTGGGGAGTCGCGGTCATCGTCGGACTCCTCTCGATCCTGGTGGTTTCTGCCATCGGATCCGCGCGGCTCGGAGCCACCTTCTCTTTCAGCACGGCACTGATCGGCGTGATACTTTCCGGCATCCTCGCCCTTCTGTATGCACTGGCCTTCCATGGTGCAGACTATAAGGGGACGGAGCGCTTACGTTTCGAAGATGATGACTATTTCTATTTTGTAAAGGCGATTCCGAAGCTGAAATCAGGAAATGAGGCATAAATCGAATGACAGGAATGATTGAAAAAATGAAAAGCTGGGTGAGCCTCCTGCCACCGATCGGCTATACCAACATCCTCGAGATCATCATCCTCGCGGTGCTCGTATATGAGATCCTTCTCTGGATCAAAAATACGAGAGCCTGGGAGCTGCTCAAGGGTCTGCTGGTCATCGCCGCCTTCATCACTGCAGCGGCGATCCTTCATCTCACGACCATCATGTGGCTGATCGAACGGATCTCAACGGTGGCCATCATCGCGACCGTCGTCATCTTCCAGCCGGAGCTCCGAAAAGCGCTGGAACAGCTCGGCAGCCGGAACTTCATCGCCAATCTGATTCCGGATGACGGGATCGATGACGCCAGTGTGACGACGATCAACGAAATCATCCGTGCGACCTTCGAGATGGCGAAGAAGAAGACCGGAGCACTCATCGTGATCCAGCAGAATCAGCCACTGAAGGAAATCGAAGAGACCGGTATCCGTATCAACGGTATCGTGTCGTCGGCACTGCTGATCAACATCTTCGAGAAGAACACACCGCTGCATGACGGTGCTGTCACGATCGTCGGTGATAAGGTTACGGCCGCGACCTGCTATCTGCCGCTGTCCGATACCGATATCTCGAAGGACTTCGGTACACGTCATCGTGCTGCGCTCGGCATGTCTGAGACGAGTGATGCCGTTACGATCGTGGTCTCGGAGGAGACCGGTCGTGTGTCAGTCGCTGCAAACGGGAAGCTCTGCCGTGCACAGGATGCTGAAGCTCTGCGCTCGATGCTTCCGACGAGAGAGCAGAAGGAGATGGATAAGAATACACGCTTCCGTATCTTCCGTAATACACGAAAGGAAGGCAAAGCATGATAAAACATTTCTTTACGGAAAATCTGCCGCTCAAGGTGCTGAGTCTCCTGATCGCGCTGCTCCTCTGGCTGCTGGTGGTCAATGTCTCGCATCCGGAGGTCACGGATACGAAAACGGTGCCGCTCGAGGTCGAGAATCAGTCGACCTTTGCGGCGCAGAATAAATCCTGGGAAATCGATCGCACGAGTGTGACCATCAGCTACAGTGTCCGCACGAACAGCCGCTCCCTCATCAGTGCGTCGGATTTTCATGCCTACGTGGATCTGAAGGATTACAGCATCACCGGAGCCGTCCCGATCTATGTGGATGTACTGAATGACAAGGACGAGCTGATCGGAGATGTGACGGTCCGTCCGACGGTCACCCGGGTCATCATCGAGGATATCCAGGAAAAGAAATTTGAAATCAAAAATACCGTGCATGGTACACCGAAGAGCGGCTACAAGGTCGCGAATGTGATCGTCAGTCCGGAACATGTCTATCTGAGTGGTCCGCAATCTGAAATCGGCCGCGTGTCCAGTGTCGGAATCGATGTGAATGTAGAAGGCATCGCACAGAACGAGGATGGGGTTGCTGAGCTCGTATACTATGATGCAAATGGAAATCAGCTCTTTGACCTGAAGAACGTCAGTGCGTCGACGAGCTCGATCCACTATGCCGTGACCCTGTATAAGGAGAAGTCCATCAACCTTCTATCCAGTGTCAGAGGCACACCGGCCGCGGGGTATCAGTATGAGTCGACCGCGGTTTCACCAGCGACCGTGAATCTGGCGGCGTCGACCTACATCATTGATGGCATGACGGTGTTCGAGCTTCCGAAGATCGATATCAGCGGTGCCAGCGGAACGAAGACCATCACCTTTAATCTGGCAGACTATCTCCCGGCCGGTGTTATGCTGGCGGAGGATCAGGACGCCGAGGTCAATGTGACGGTCCGCATCGAAAAGATACCGGAGACAGAGGAGACGTCGACCGACAGCGACGAGACCGCTGCGACGACGGCACTCATCTCCGGATCACAGAGTGCGCATACCAGTGAGACTACGGCGGCAGAAGCGAAGCTGCCGGAGAGCAGTGCCCAGGACGGAGATACCGAGCCGGAGGTGACGGGCGCTTCGCATGAGTCGGGCAGTACACATGAAGAAACACTGCTCAGCCAGTCCGGACACTGATCGGAGAATGCATAAATTTCATGAAAACAGAATGGTTTAAACTTGGTATCTATACAGCAGCGTATGTCATGAGCTTCGTGCTGGGAGAGGCGGGTCTTTCCGCCCCTTCCGGCCTGTGCCTGATCTTCGCTGCTGCTTTTTTATATCTTTCAGAGTACCGGAGAACGGCGTATCTGCTGAATCTTCGGGGCCTGCTCGCCCTCGGTCTCCTCGGCGGGGAAGGCATCGCCCGTTTTCAGCTGAGCCGGCTGAGCACCGACTGGACGCTGGAAACCTGGCTTTCGTTCTATCTTTTTTATCTGATTTTTGATCTTTCGGCACAGCTCGCCGATCATGCAGGAGCCATCCGATCCGCCCGATCTGGAGACGATGCGGATCGTAGTGCATCCTGCAGCGTGGTACCGGATCCGCTGGCGTCCACAGCTTCTATAGATGTCCGGGATGTCGGTGGGGTGCCCGGTCGCTTGGCGACAGGAGAGAGCGCAGGACCGGATCTTCGTTTCTTTCGGTATGCGATCCTCGGTCTGCTCGGTATTTCCTGGGCGGCGTTTCTTTTTGAGGCGCGGCGGCTCGGCTTCGTACCGCTCTTTACGGTCGATACGCCACATGCCTACAGCTACTTCCATGTAAAGGGTGTGCACTACTTTACGACGCTGGCTGTGCTTACTCCGGCGGTCTCGATGCTGTATCTCGGTGCGCGGCGGAAACACGGACTTCGCCCGGATGTGCTGACACTCCTCGGACTGCTGCTTCCGATCATCCTGACGATCCTGATGGTGTCCCGTTTTCAGTTTATGATTTCGGTGATTCTGGCTGTTTTCGTGGCCTTGCTTTCAGGCCGCCGTTATAAGCTGTGGCAGCTTCTGCTGCTCCTCGCGCTGATGATCGCTGCCTATGTCTTCATCACGATCGAGCGTGCGCATTCCGTCGAGTACCTGAACGGCATCTTCGAGATGAAGGATCCGTCGACCCCGATCTTTATCACCCAGCCGTACATGTACATCGCAAACAACTATGATAATTTTAATGTCATGACCCGTGAGCTGACGGTCCACGCGCATGGACTCCGCATGCTCTATCCGTTTGTGACGCTGAGCGGGATCAAGTTCTTCGTCCCGTCACTGGCGCAGGGCTTTCCGCTCTTCGTGACGAAGGAAGAGCTCACGACCGTCACGATGCTCTATGACGCATGGTATGACTTCGGTCTCAGCGGGATCGCTGTGTTCGCACTCGTGCTCGGCCTCGTTTCAGGGCGGGTCGCACGTACCTGTCGAAAGAATCAGAACCCGTTCTCCGTGCTTCTGTATGCACAGCTCGCTTTCTATTATCTGGTTTCGTTTTTTACCACCTGGTTCAGTAACCCGGCCACCTGGTTTTATCTGGGCATCAGTTTCCTGCTGTACCTTGCGTATGCATGTACTGTGCGAAAAAGGAGAAGAGAATGAAGCGTTATACGCAGCTGATCTTAAATATCCTGGTACCGATCCTGATGATTGCGGCGGTCGTCATCTTCGTTCCGAAGCTGATCATCTTTTTTATCCCGTTTATCATCGGGGCCGTCATCGCATGGATCGCCAATCCGCTGATTCGTTTTCTGAATACGAAAACGAAGCTGATGGAACGGCAGCATGCGTCGGTTGTCATCATCATCTTCATGCTCGTACTGATCGGCGCGATCCTGTATCTCGTCCTCAGCGTAGCTGTCCGTTTCTGCGTCGGCTTCGCAAAGGATCTGCCGGATATGGTGCGGGACCTCGCACAGCTTCTCAGGGAGTTTCTGCTTTCGCACCAGAGTCTGCTGCAGCACCTGTCGCTGAATCTGCCGGGGACGGGAGCGGATGGCGCTGCGGTTATACTGAATCTCAATAAGCTGAACAGCAGCATCGAGGAATCGCTGCTCGGCTTCGTAACGAATATCTCTGCGCCGATCGCCAATGTCTCCATCGGTGCGGTTCGCTCGATTCCGAATGTCCTTGTATATTCGGTCGTAACGATTTTTTCTGCGTACTGCTTCTGTAAGGATGGCGAACACTATGTCGAGCGGGTGAAGGCGTGGATTCCGAAGGAGCTGTTCCGTTACTATGAGCTGCTGAAGGCAGATATACGGAGGATCATCCAGGGCTGGCTGCTGGCACAGTTTAAGATCATGTTTGTCGTCTTCCTCGTGCTGGCGATCGGCTTCCTCCTGCTGCGTGTGCGCTATGCACTTCCGCTTGCTGCATTGACCGCTTTTCTGGACTTCCTGCCGATGCTTGGGGTCGGCTTCATCTTGTGGCCATGGATCGTGCTCGACCTCTTCAGCGAGAATCTGGTGCAGGCGCTCTGGCTCGTCGTGATCTATGTCGCGACCCAGATCGTGCGCCAGTTCATGCAGCCGAAGATCATGGGTGATACGATGGGGCTCTCCCCGTTCCTGACGATTCTGTTCATGTACCTCGGTTACCGCTTCTATGGCTTCGTCGGGCTGATTTTCGCGGTTCCGGTCGGTATGCTCGTGATGTGCTTTTACCGCTATGGCGCCTTTAAGAAGATGACGGCCTCGATCCAGGCACTCTATCGGGACCTGATCTCCTTCCTGTAAACGCATCTCCGGGTATCCGTGTGCAGTGATTTATTCATGGAAAACGTGAGAGAAGTTTTACAGGCAGATCGCGGGATTCATACACGCTTCCCGGCGAATACATTGACAAATCAGATGGTACGAAATATAATTCTTAAAAATTAAATATTTTTTTATAGTTATTTTAGAAGGAGATAATCAAATGGAGAAGAAGACAAAGGCTACAGAAGCAAAGAAGGACGCAGCTCTGAAGGAGTCTTTCACTGAGATCAAGAAGGCTGTAGCAGAGACTGCGAAGGCTGCTGAGAAGAAGGCCGCTCCTGCAAAGGAAGCAGTTAAGGAAGAGGCTCCGAAGAAGGAAGCCGCTCCGAAGAAGACCGCTCCAGTGAAGAAGACAGCTCCAGCAAAGAAGACAGAAGAGAAGAAGCCGGCAGAGAAGACCGCTCCGGCGAAGGCAGAAGTGAAGACAGCTGTTACATTACAGATCGATGGCAGAGATTTCGATCCTGCAAAGATCGTTGCAGACGCACAGAAGGCGGCTGAGAAGATCAAGAAGGATGTCAAGGATGTACATATCTACATCAATGTAAACGATCAGGCTGCATACTTCACCGTCGATGGTGAGGGTAAGCCGGAGTACAGAGTAAACCTGTAATTCAGCATTTCGATCATAGAGAACGATTCATCGAAGGGTGAATCGTTCTTTTTTATATACACAGGATGCCGTTATCTGATAAAATACGAGCGTTGCAACAGGCTGTGATCACAGGAACGAATCATGAGTGAGAGGTGAATATGAAGCAATTACCGGCGGAGTTCTGTACCCGCATGAAAGCCCTTCTTTCCGAAGGGGAATATGACGCATTTCTCGAGAGCTTCGAAAAGCCGGCCGTCCGCGGGCTGAGGCTCAATCTTCATAAGCTGATGGAGCTCGAGGAGAGCGGGAATCCGGAGGCGATCCGCTACGCGAAGCTCGTCGCGGACTGGCATCTCGAGCCCATGCCGGAGAGCAGCAGTATCTCCTTCCGTGGACAGACGATGTATGCGTCCTTCTATCTCGACGACCATTATCTCGAGTCCATCGGTATCCGTCCGGGAAAGCATCCCTATCATGAGGCCGGACTCTACTATATCCAGGGACCGGAGGCGATGCAGGTCGTACAGCATATGCAGATCCGTCCCTTCGACCGGGTGATTGACCTCTGTGCGAGCCCTGGCGGAAAATCAACCCAGGCTGCGGATCTGCTGTCGGGTGATGCCGGTGGCTTCCTGATTTCCAACGAATACGTCGCCCTGCGCGCCCGGACACTGAGCTCAAACATCGAACGTATGGGTATACGCAATGCGGCCGTACTGAACGAGGATACAGGGAAAATTGCAGATCATTTTCCTGAGTTTTTCACGAGGGTGCTCGTGGATGCGCCGTGCTCCGGAGAAGGTATGTTCCGAAAGGATGATACGGCGATCACAGAGTGGTCACCGGAGAATGTCCACATGTGTGCAGAGCGTCAGCGGGAGATCACGGCTAATGCATATCGCATGCTGGCACCGGGCGGTATCCTCGCCTACAGTACCTGTACCTTCGAAAAGGAAGAGGATGAGGATATACGGGATTACCTCCTCAGCTCCTTCCCGGAGTTGAGCCTTCTCTACGAGAAGCGTGTGTGGCCGCACCGTGAGCCTGGGGAGGGACACTATATGGCGATCTTCCGTAAGTCCGGCAGCGATCCGCTGGCCGCACTGGAGAAGACGTATGGTACGTGCATTTCGGGACCGGATCGAGCATTCGAGGAGAAGGACTACCGAAGGCAGCAGGTGAAGGATCAGGGGTACCTCGTACCATCGATGCTGCCGGAGCTTCGTGGCCTGCGCTGTCTCCGTGCCGGCATCCAGTCGGAAATGAGTCTGAAAAACCGAACAGAGCCGGCGCATGCGCTGAGCCATGTGCTGAATCCGGCGGATGTCGCCGGGCTTCGGCAGTTTGATCTCGAGCGTTGCAGCTATCCGGCGACCGATCCGCGCATCGACCAGTATCTTCGCGGACTGCAGATCACGGCACCGGAGGGCGTCGACGGAAAGGGCTGGTGCATCGTCTGTGCAGACGGCGTTGCCCTCGGACTCGGGAAGCTGGTGAACGGACAGGTGAAGAATCATTTCCCGAAGGGACTGCGCTTCGTATAAAAAGACACAGCGGGCAGAAAGGAAGCGGCATCTTGCTGCTTCCTTTCTGCCTGGGATTCAGGATAAAAAATAGAACGGTAAAAGCCGCTGAAAATGAAAATAAATTCCATTTCAAAACGTCAAAAATATGTGCATGTGTTTTGCGAAAAGCCATAATTGTATAAGGAAATCCTTATAAACCCTATATTCTCGGGCTTATCATGTCAGCATTATACCTGATATTACTTTCACGAAGTTTGAAAAAAGCACCCATTTCGGGTTGAATTATAAATGTGCTTCATATACAATATAGACGTCATAAACCGGGGATTTTTCCCCTTGTTTAGATACGAAATGGAGGATAAAAAATGGATAATCAGTCAACATCATCCGCTCTGACGAGAATTCAGTCACTGCTCGATGAATTCAGCTTCGTTGAAGTTGGCCGTCTTGTAGAAGCAAGATCAACAGACTTTAACATGGCTGAGAAGAAGGCACCATCTGACGGTGTTGTTACCGGTTATGGAACCATCGACGGCAACCTCGTGTATGTATATGCACAGGACGCTGCAGTTCTGGGTGGTTCGATCGGTGAGATG
The DNA here is from genome assembly GCF_052064255.1 of Oribacterium sp. HCP3S3_B9. Classification (NCBI taxonomy): domain Bacteria; kingdom Bacillati; phylum Bacillota; class Clostridia; order Lachnospirales; family Lachnospiraceae; genus Oribacterium; species Oribacterium sp. HCP3S3_B9. Next base: position 112,124 of record NZ_JBQHVY010000002.1, on the reverse strand, counting down.
CATGCGAGAAAGATCGCCAGCATCTATTCTATGGCCATGAAGAATCAGGCTCCGGTCATCGCTCTTCTCGATTGCACCGGCGTACGTCTCGAGGAGGCAAACGACGCACTTTTCGGTCTCGGCCGTATCTACAAGAAGCAGACGCTCGCCAGTGGTCAGATCCCACAGATCACAGCCATCTTCGGAAACTGTGGTGGCGGACTTACGGTTCTCGCTGGTCTTTCCGATTACGTACTGATGGCAGAGGGCGCAAAGGCATATGTCAATGCTCCGGATGCCGTTCTTGGTAACAAGGACGACGCGATCGCACAGGCTGCAAAGCGCGAGGAGTATGGTCTCGTAGACTTCGATGGCACAGAGGATGAGGTATTCGCTCAGATCCGTAAGGTCGTTTCCGTACTTCCGGGCAACTGTGAGGACGGCGGCGTACTCGACGAGTGCACCGATGATCTGAACCGTGCCGTAACCGGCTTCGATACCCTGTCTGCAGACGAGGCTGTACAGCAGCTCGCAGATAACGGTGTATTTATCGAGACCAAGAAGGGCTATTCCCATGATGTCGTAACCGGCTTTGCACAGATCGGTGGCGAGACCGTTGCGATCGTTGCAAACAAGGAGAAGGCACTTACATGGAAGGGCGCAGAGAAGGCAGCCAAGCTGGTTACTTTCGCCAATGCTTATGACCTTCCGGTCATCACGGTCGTTGACGTGACTTCCTATAAGAATACAGAGTGCACAGAGAGCCATATGCCGACCTCTGCTGCCAAGCTTGCATATGCATATGCAAATGCAGATGTTCCGATGATCACCGTTGTAAAGAACGCACTCGGTACAGCAGGCCTCAGCTTCGGTGCAAAGGCACTCGGCGCGGACGTGGTTTATGCATTTAACAGCTCAAAGATCGGTGTTATGGACGCTACACAGGCTGCAAAGGTAGTCGCTGACGGCGATGCAGAGGCAGAGAAGAAGTTCGCCTCTGAGAATACGGCACTCGCTGCTGCAAAGCGTGGTTATGTCGATGAGATCATCGCTCCGGAGGAGACCAGACAGAGAATCGCAGCTGCTCTTCAGATGCTCGGCTATAAGAGTGTATACAGACCTGACAAGAAGAGTGGCACCGTTTAATGAGAGGAGACAGAATGAAACAGTGGTTTAGAAAAGCTGCTCTCTGTTTTGCTCTTGCACTTTCCGTTCTTACACTGGCAGCTTGCGGAAACTCATCGAAGGACACGGTTGAGCCGATCGAGCCATCCGTAAAGTCCGCACTTGAGGAGCAGGCAAAGCAGTATGCGGAGCAGAGCATCTATGCTCTGAGCGATGCTGAGATCGAGTCTCAGATCAAGTCCGCATACAAGACAAAGGATGAAATCACCTATAACGGCCTTACCAATTATCTGAATGATAAGGATCGTCTCGGTGCTTTCGTCAGTGTAGACGATGCAGTTGCATCCAAGACAGAAGATGGCTATTCCATCGTAATTAATTCAACTTTTGAGAAGAGAACCCTGAAGCTTACCCTCGGTCTCAATGAGCTGACCGGTAAGACGACGGAGATGACCTTCGAGCCGCACTACTCACTCGCTGAGCAGATGGAGGATGCAGGCGCGAACCTTGCGGTAGGTATGGGTACCGTCTTCGTAGTTCTCATTTTCATCGCCTGGGTGATCTCCATGTTCAAGTACATCAGTGTATTTGAGAAGAAGATGAAGGGCAAGAAGGCACCGGCAGAGGCACCAAAGGCTGCCGCACCGGCACCGAAGGCCGCAGCTCCAGCTCCGGCTGCAAAGCAGGACGATGTGATGCAGGCGGTTATCGCCGCAGCGATCGCCGCTTATGAGGCAGATACCGCCGGCGCGCAGAATGAGAACGGCTTCGTACCAGGACCGACACTTCAGAATGGTCTCTTCGTACGTCCGCTTCGTTCACGCAGCTTCGCACCAGCCGCTTCCGAAGCCGCAGTTTCCGCACCGGTTGTCACTTCCGTGGCTCCAGCGGCTGCACCAGTCGCAGCTGCCGCTCCGGCTCCGGCCGCAGCACCTGCAGGCGCACAGGGATCCGTAAAGGTGGAGTCCCCGATGCCAGGTAAGATCCTCGCAGTAAAGAAGAGTGTCGGCGACACGGTGAAGAGCGGTGACGTCATCCTCATCCTTGAGGCGATGAAGATGGAGAACGAGATCGTGGCTCCACAGGATGGTACCGTAGCATCGATCAATGTTTCCGTCGGTGATTCCGTAGAGTCCGGCGCAACACTTGCAACATTAAACTGAGATGGGCGATAGCCCTTTAGAATTCGAGAGGTATTAAGATGAAGAAATATACTATTACCGTAAATGGCGTCGCTTATGACGTAACCGTAGAAGAGGGTGGCAGCGTAGCATCTGCACCGAAGGCAGCTGCTCCAGCAGCACCAGCAGCAGCTCCGGCTCCAGCCGCAGCACCTGCAGGCGCACAGGGATCCGTAAAGGTAGAGTCCCCGATGCCAGGTAAGATCCTCGCAGTTAAGAAGAACGTCGGCGATGTTGTAAAGAGCGGTGATGTGATCCTCGTTCTTGAGGCGATGAAGATGGAGAACGATATCGTAGCACCTCAGGATGGCACCGTAGCTTCCATCAACGTTTCTGTTGGTGATTCAGTAGAGTCAGGTGCAACCCTTGCAACTCTGAACTGATCTTTGATCAGATCGTGTCAAGTGTTGATTTGATTTTGCTGTACTGGAGGTTATAAAAACATATGAATATATTAGAAACCTTAACAAACCTGCTCCAGCAGACAGCATTCGTAAGCATGACATGGGGAAATGTGCTGATGATCATCGTCGCATTCGTCTTCCTGTATCTTGCCATCGCTAAGGGCTTCGAGCCACTTCTTCTGGTTCCGATCGCCTTCGGTATGCTGCTCGTCAATATCTATCCGGACATCATGCTGAGCCCGGAGGATTCGATCAATGGAACAGGCGGACTGCTTTGGTACTTCTTCCATCTGGATGAGTGGACGATTCTTCCGTCCCTGATCTTCATGGGTGTAGGCGCACAGACCGACTTCTCCCCGCTGATTGCAAACCCGATCACCTTCCTGCTCGGTGCTGCTGCTCAGTTTGGTATTTATGCCGCTTATTTCATGGCGATTTTTATGGGCTTCAACGGAGCCGCTGCGGCAGCCATCTCCATCATCGGTGGAGCCGATGGACCTACCTCCATCTTCCTGTGCAACAAGCTCGGACAGACCTCTCTGCTCGGACCGATCGCCGTAGCGGCATATTCCTATATGTCCCTCGTTCCGATCATTCAGCCGCCGATCATGAAGGCGCTGACCACCGAGGAGGAGAGAAAGACCAGAATGCCACAGCTTCGTCCGGTATCGAAGCTCGAGCGTATTCTCTTCCCGATCATCGTTACGACCATCGTATGTATCCTTCTTCCGACCACGGCTCCGCTCGTAGGTATGCTGATGCTCGGTAACCTGTTCAAGGAGTCCGGTGTCGTAAAGCAGCTTACAGAGACCGCATCGAACGCGATGATGTATATCGTCGTTATCATGCTCGGTACGTCTGTCGGCGGTGCAACTTCTGCGGAGGCCTTCCTGAACCTGGATACCCTGAAGATCGTTGCACTCGGACTGATTGCCTTCGCATTCGGTACCGCTGCTGGTGTTGTGCTCGGTAAGATCATGTATGTCGTTTCCGGTCATAAGATCAACCCGCTCATCGGTTCTGCCGGTGTATCTGCCGTCCCGATGGCAGCGCGTGTATCCCAGAAGGTGGCTTCTGAGGCGGATCCTACAAACTTCCTGCTTATGCAGGCCATGGGCCCGAACGTAGCAGGTGTTATCGGTACTGCTGTAGCAGCCGGTACCTTCATGGCTGTTTACGGCGTGAAGTAATGAAAGAGGAGATAAAATGGCTAAAGTAAAAATCACTGAGACTGTGCTGCGTGATGCACATCAGTCATTAATTGCAACCCGTATGCCGAGCTCCGAGATGGAGCCGATTCTGGACACCATGGATCAGATCGGTTACAACGCCGTAGAGTGCTGGGGCGGTGCGACCTTCGATTCCTGCCTTCGTTTCCTGAAGGAGGATCCATGGGAGAGACTTCGTATGCTTCGTAAGCACTTCAAGAACACGAAGCTTCAGATGCTCTTCAGAGGTCAGAACATCCTCGGCTACAATCACTATGCAGATGATGTCGTAGAGAACTTCGTAGAGCGTTCCATCGCAAACGGTATCGATATCATCCGTATCTTCGACTGCTTAAACGATATTCGTAACCTCGAGACGGCTGTAAAGGCAACCAAGAAGGAGGGCGGTCACGCGCAGATCGCACTCTGCTATACACTGGGTGATGCGTATACCCTCGAGTACTGGGAGAACCTCGCACGTGATGTTGAGTCTCTCGGCGCAGATTCCCTCTGCATCAAGGATATGGCAGGCCTTCTGCTTCCGCAGGCAGGCTATGACCTCGTGAAGGCACTCAAGAAGGGGACCTCCCTTCCGATCGAGATCCACACCCATTACACCTCCGGTATGGCTTCCATGACCTACCTCAAGTGCGTAGAGGCGGGTGCAGATATCATCGATACCGCTTCCACTCCGTTCGCTCTTGGTACTTCTCAGCCTTCTACCGACGTTATGGTAAAGGCGTTTGAGGGTACAGAGTACGATACTGGTATCGATGTAAACAAGCTCATCGAGGTTTCCAAGTACTTCGAGCCGTATCGTGAGGAGTGCCTGAAGTCTGGGCTTATGTCCACGAAGGTGCTTGGCGTTAATGTCAACACCCTTCGTTATCAGGTTCCGGGCGGTATGCTCAGTAACCTCATCTCTCAGCTTGACAAGGCTGGCCAGATCGATAAGCTGAACGCCGTTCTCGAGGAAGTTCCGAGAGTTCGTAAGGACTTCGGTGAGCCACCTCTCGTAACCCCGTCTTCTCAGATCGTGGGTACACAGGCGGTGATGAACGTCCTGACCGGCGAGCGCTATAAGATGGTTCCGAAGGAGTCTCATAAGCTCGTTGCCGGTGAGTTCGGCCGTACCGTAAAGCCGATGGATCCGGAGATGATGAAGAAGGTTCTGAAGCCAGGTGAGACCCAGATGACCGACCGTCCTGCAGATCATATCGCTCCGCAGATGGCTCAGTTCACCGAGGAGACCAAGAAGCTCGTGAAGAACCCGACACCGGAGGACGTACTTGATTATGCTCTGTTCCCGGCTGTAGCGAAGGATTTCTTTGCTTACCGTGACGCACAGCAGACCGGCTTCGCCGCAACCGCTGGTGACAAGGAGAACAAGGCGTATCCAGTTTGATCTGAACTGATTTATCCTTTCCATATCGAAGCCCCGGACCTTTCGGTCCGGGGCTTCTTTGGCTACTGTTCTGACGGCGGGGCCCGAAACGCTTACGGATCCCTACGGCGACGGGGCAGATTTCCTGACAAATTCTTTACAAAAACTGATCGCTTATATTAATAATTCGTTTTGCGATTGAAGCATGCTGCAGAAATCGATATACTGTAGAGGTGATTTTGGGCGTTTTCGTCCGTTTTTCGAACGCCTCGAAGTACGAGACTGGATCGAAAAGCCTGGAAGTGATGCCTACGTGCGGACAGAAGAACATCCGCCTAGCACTTCTTTTTACGTAATCTATAGTAATGGAGCATATATTCATGAAAAAACATAAAACGAAATCCCTTCAGCACAGCGTCGGTACGGCACTGCTTTCGCTCTGCCTTCTGCTGACACCGGCCGGCACTGCGCTGAATGCACTTCCTTCTGCCTATGCGGCACAGGCGGCGGTCATCCGCGGGACGAACGTCAATGTCCGTGCGTCCGCCAGTACCTCGAGCCAGCTGCTGACCTCCCTCGGAAACAACACAACGGTCTCGATTCTGAATCAGACGACGGGCAGTGATGGCAAGGTCTGGTATCAGATTTCAGCCGGCGGAGTGACCGGTTACGTTCGTTCGGATCTCGTGTCTACGCAGAGCGTGGCCTATACCACGGATGCAAATTTCGAGGCGTACCTCGCACAGCAGGGCTTCCCGGAAAGCTACAAGGCTGGACTTCGGACGCTGCATGCACAGCATCCGACCTGGATCTTTAATGCCGTACAGACCGGTCTCGACTGGAATACCGCCGTCGCTTCCGAGCTGCAGGGTACCTCGAGTCTGGTCGAAACCGGATCGAAATCCTCCTGGAAGTCGACCGACGCCGGGAAGTTTGACTGGACGAGCTCGACCTGGCCTGGCTTCGATGGCGCGACCTGGGTCGGCGCATCGCGGGAAATCGTCGCCTATTTTATGGATCCACGTAATTTCCTGGATGACAGCTATGTCTTCCAGTTCGCGGTGCATGATTACAATGCAGAGCTTCAGACGATCGATGGACTCCGATCCATGCTGCAGGGTACCTTCCTCAGTGGGCAGGTCGCGATCGATGCTTCGAGTCCGCTCTATGCGGCGGCGGTCGCAGCACAGGGACTGAGTGCGTCCACGAACGCGGTGGGTGGTCAGACGGTGACGGACGCCGGCAGTGGCACAACGACACAGACGGGCAGCGGAGAGTCCCTGCTCGGCTATGAAGGACCGGGGGCCACGAGCGCGGCCAATGCCTCCAGCGATACACAGGCGCCAGCCGGGACAACAGCCATTACCGCCACGAATGTGCTCGAGGGCACGGATTCGATGTCGACGAGCGTGATGCCAGGCACCAGCGGTCCGGGTATGGGGAACGCCGCGATGGGGACGACGAACGCAACGAACATGATGGGCGGCACCGTGACCGTTTCGTATGCCGACATCCTCATGGAGGCAGCGGAGCAGTCGAAGGTGAGCCCGTACATGCTCGCAGCGATGATCCTCCAGGAGCAGGGCAGTAAGGGTACATCCGGCTCGATCTCCGGAGCGACCGGCTACTATAATTATTTCAATGTCGGTGCCTATGCGGCGAACGGTATGACCGCGGTCGAGCGCGGCCTCTGGTATGCTGCGCAGTCCGGCAGCTATAACCGTCCATGGAATACACCGGAGAAGGCCATCGTGGGTGGTGCGCTCTTCTATGCACAGAACTACCTCTCAGCCGGACAGAATACGCTGTATCTCAAGCGCTTCAACGTCCAGGGCTCCAATATGTTCAAGCATCAGTACATGACGAACACCGCCGGAGCCGCTGAGGAGGGCAAGAACCTCGGGAAGGCCTACACCGACACGATGCGTGCCGGGATCCTCGTTTTCAACATCCCGGTTTATAACGGCATGCCGGAGACTCCGTGTCCGATGCCGACGAAGGATGGCAACCCGAACAACAAGCTGCAGTATCTCGCGGTCGATGGCTTCACCCTGACCCCGAGCTTCAACCTCGATACGACATCCTATACGCTCGTCGTCGATCCGTCCGTACAGATGGTCAATGTCTCTGCCGTGGCTTATCACAGCGCTGCACAGATCAGCGGTGCCGGACAGATCCTGCTGGATACGCCGACGAAGGTCGTGACGATCACCGTGACCGCACAGAACGGGGATCAGCGGAACTATCAGATCACGATCAGCCAGTCCGCAGGCGGACAGCTTGGAAATACGCTGCAGATGGGCATGACCGGCAGCAGCGATGTCAGCCTCCAGACGGGTACGTCGATGCCGGGGATGACGACGACCGTAACGGGTGCACAGACACCGGCGGTCGGCGTGAGCCCGACCGGAACCGTCGTGACGGATGTGGTTGCGGGAACAAACGGCCCGATGTAAAATAAAAGCATGTGGTAAACAGCTGGGCAGCGGAGGATGCTGCCCGGCTTCGCCATATGTTCCGTCCGCCGCTGTGAAGGCGGCATGATCTACGATGATAATCCACTTAAGATAGAGGTACGCATGAAACGTTTTTCATATTTCATAACAACCGTTCTTTTCACACTGCTTTTGTCGATGCAGGCACTTGCGTCGAGCGCGGCCATCACCTTCTCGGACCCGAGCGTCACGGTCGGGTCGGATGTCAATGTCACGATGAAGGTGTCGAGTGGCGAGACGACGCTGGCCCGTGCCGACGTGACCCTCGCCTATGATGCGAATCTGCTTGAGTTTGTCAGTGGTACAGACGCATCGGGAGGCGCCGGCACCGTACGTATCAATGGCGGCACCAATGGCAGCGGCACCGGAACCCTCGAGTATAATCTGAAGTTCCATACCCTGTCTGCCGGCACCGCTACCCTGACGATTCAGAATTACAACATCTACGATGCCGATGAGAGCTTCGCAGAGCTCGAGCACCAGGGCTCGTCCACCGTGACGATCAGCTCGGCAGCCGCCGCATCGACGAATACACAGCTGTCGTCGCTCGTGGTTTCACCAGGCACCCTGAGCCCGGCATTTTCAGCCGATACGACCAGCTATTCACTGATCGTCGGTACAGAGGTTGATACCCTGGCAATCAATGCGATCGCCGCAGACAGCACCGCCTCCGTTCAGGTGAGTGGCAATGAGCAGTTAAGCATGGGCGAGAATACCGTGACGATCACAGTGACGGCCGCCGATGGTACGAGCCAGGCGGTTTATACACTGGACGTTACGAAGCAGGAGGGTGGACCGAATGTCGGTGATACGACGACCGCAACGACGAACGAGGGTGTAAAGCTCAGCGCAAAGGATAAGACCATCACCATCATGAATCCGGGCTCCGATGTCGAGATTCCGGAGGGCTTCGCAGAAAGCACGATCGACATCGACGGGCATCAGGTGAAGGGCTGGGTATGGAAGCTCGATACCGATCACCAGTACTGCATCGTGTATGGCATGAACGAGGCGGGCGAGCTGAATTTCTACCGCTATGACCTGACGGAGAAGACCATCCAGCGCTATTTCGAGGATCCGGTCGAGCAGCAGCTGAAGGCGGATGCAGAACAGTACCCTGAGCTGGTATCCCGCTATGACGCACTGGTTCGTCAGTATAATCATATGTTCATCCTGACCTGTATCCTGGCGGTGGCTGTCCTGGGCCTGCTGGTATTTGTGATCGTACTCGTCACCAGACGTCATGATGGTCAGGGAAGCAGCACGGTTCGACGCATGAATGCGTCTGAAAAGAACCGTGTGAAGCCGGTCTCCATCGAGGATGAGGGTATGGATGCCGTCGGAGCTGAGACTACCTCACTGGAGGAGACGATCCCGCTTCATAAGCTCGGAGAGCTTCCGAAGCGAAGCACAGACCTTCCGGACGACCGTGATACGGAGGAAAGCGAGCTCGATGCAACACGCGTCCTGAAGCCGGAAGACCGTGCTGCGATCTCGGACAGCGATGCTTCCGAGCGCACGCATGGCCTCGATATCGAGGACCTCGACGACGTCGATGAGCCGACGATCGCACTCCATGATCTCGGTGGCGTGCAGCACGCACCGACGGAGCCGGAGGAGGAGAAGGAGGATCTCGAGCACACAAGAGCCTTCCAGATGCCGAAGGATCCCGGACTGGATATCGAGGATCTTTAAATCATAAGAGCAGAAGGAGAGCCTGCAGCTGAAGCTGCAGGCTCTCCTTCTTAAATCAAGATTGATTCAAATCCTGAAATGCACTAGAATATCCTTCATGAAAGGTGGTAAAGCATGAATCAGTTTACGATACAGGCACAGCGTGCGCTGCAGCTCGCGATCGAAGCGGCAGAGGAGCTGGGCCATCAGTACATAGGAACCGAACACATCCTTCTCGGTCTTCGTCGTGAGGGCACGGCGGTGGCCGCGAAGGTCCTGCAGTCCAATGGCATCGATGATCAGAAGATCCTCGATATGATCGCGAAGTTCATCTCTTCGGATACGAAGGTGACGATCCGTGAGCGTGCAGGCTATACGCCATCGGCGAAGCGTCTCATGCAGAATGCGATGCAGGAATCGCTGCGCGCCGGGGCCCGTCTCGTCGGGACAGAGCACATCCTGATCGCGATGCTGAAGGATACAAACTGCGTCGCTTCACGTATCATCGCGACACTCGGCGCGAACGCGCAGCGTATGTACCAGCAGATCATGGCGGTCATCGGGGACGATGTCGTGATCGATGATCAGAGCCGCCCGCAGGCAGCACAGCAGCCGGTATCGGATACACCGACGCTGGATCAGTATGCGCGGGATCTCACGGCGATGGCAGCGGAAGGAAGGCTCGACCCGGTGATCGGTCGGGAGCGGGAGATCATGCGTGTCGTCCAGATCCTGTCCAGACGCACGAAAAACAATCCATGTCTGATCGGTGAGCCGGGTGTCGGCAAGACCGCCGTGGTTGAGGGACTGGCGGAGCGTATCGTCGCCGGTGATGTCCCGGATACCATCCTGCAGAAGCGTGTCATGTCTCTCGATATCTCCAGCATGGTCGCGGGCTCGAAGTACCGCGGTGAGTTTGAGGAGCGCATCAAGCGCGTCATCGCCGAAACCGTGAAGAACGGACAGGTTCTGCTCTTTATCGATGAGCTGCATACCATCATCGGTGCTGGCGGTGCTGAGGGTGCACTCGATGCGGCGAATATCCTGAAGCCGGCCCTGGCCCGTGGTGAGCTCCAGATCATCGGTGCGACGACCCTCGATGAGTACCGGAGGCACATCGAAAAGGATGCAGCGCTCGAACGTCGTTTCCAGCCGGTGACGATCGATGAACCGAGTGAAGAGGAGAGCTATGCGATCCTGCAGGGCATCGTATCGAAGTACGAGGAGCACCATCAAGTGCTGATCGACGAAGCAGCGCTGAAGGCAGCCGTCACCCTTTCGGTCCGCTATATCAATGACCGTTATCTGCCGGATAAGGCCATCGACCTCATCGATGAGGCAGCGTCGAAAATCCGGATCCTTCACTCCGGCGAACCGGAGAACATAAAGAAGCTCCGTGCGAAGATCGACGCGATGGATGCGGAGAAGGAAGACTGTATCCGCCGTGAGGATTTCGAAGCGGCTTCCCAGATCAAGAAGAAGCAGCAGCGGGAGAAGGCAAAGCTGGAGCGTGCACTACAGAGCTGGCAGTCGGAGAAGGAGGAGCATAAACTTCACGTCACCGAGGCCGACATCGCGCGTGTGGTCTCCGAGTGGACCCGTATCCCGGTAGAGAAGCTCACGGAGGGTGAGGCAGAACGCCTCATGCGTCTCGAGGAGACGCTGCATAAACGCGTCATCGGACAGACTGAAGCGGTGTCTGCCGTTGCGAAGGCGATCCGTCGCGGACGTGTGGGTCTCAAGGATCCGAAGCGTCCGATCGGCTCCTTCATGTTCCTCGGACCGACCGGTGTCGGTAAGACGGAGCTCAGTAAGGCACTGGCCGAGGCGATGTTCGGCTCCGAGGCGGATCTCATCCGCGTCGACATGTCTGAGTACATGGAGAAGTACAGCGTTTCTAAGATGATCGGATCGCCGCCAGGCTATGTCGGCTACGATGAGGGTGGTCAGCTCAGTGAGAAGGTGCGCCGGAACCCATATTCCGTCATCCTCTTCGACGAGATCGAGAAGGCACATCCGGATGTACTGAACGTGCTTCTCCAGTTGCTCGATGACGGTCACATCACCGATGCCCAGGGCCGGAAGGTTTCCTTTAAGAATACGATCATCATCATGACGTCAAACGCCGGCGCCGAGCAGATCGTGAGCCCGAAGCGGCTCGGCTTCGACACCGGTGGGGATGAGAAGGCGAAGAACTACCAGATCATCCGATCCCGTGTGATGGAAGAGGTGCATCGTCTTTTCCGCCCGGAGTTTCTGAACCGTGTCGATGACATCATCGTCTTCCAGCCGATCACGAAGGAGGACCTCCGTGCGATCCTCGACATCATGATGAGGGATATGGTGAAGAACGCACTCGAGGAGCTCAATATCCGGCTTCACCTCGATGCGGATGCAGCGAACCTCCTCATCGAGCGTGGCTACGATCCGAAGTACGGTGCACGTCCGCTGCGCCGGGTGCTTCAGACTGAGCTTGAGGATAAGCTCGCAGAGGAGATCCTGAGTGGACACATCGCGAAGAATTCCAGTGTTCGGATCGGCGTCGATAAGGATGGCAAGACCCTGAAGTTTCAGGGGCGTCGTCTGCCATCTGCCGGCGCTCGTCATGCGAAGAAGGAATCGACGACTGCTGTGAAGGATCAGGCTATGGAAACGCAACCGATCGATGCGACGCAGATCGCGGCGGAACAGGCAGAAAACAAGTAAATCTGTATCATATGCACAGCTACGCACGAACATCTCGATGTCCGTGCGTGCTGTTTATAAGAGGAAATACTATGGCGAAAAGTACATCGCGCTACTTCTGTAAGGAATGTGGCTATGAATCTGCGAAGTGGCTCGGTCAGTGTCCGAGCTGCCGCGCATGGAATACCTTCGTGGAGGAACCGGTCGTAAAAGCATCTCCGGCTTCCGGCTTCAGCCGAAACACCGGCACGCGTCCGCCTCGGCAGCGACCGGTGCGTGTCGATGAAATCGCCCTCGAAAAGGAGGATCGTATCTCGACCGGTTTCCAGGAGCTCGATCGTGTGCTCGGCGGTGGTATCGTCGTGGGCTCGATGGTATTGCTCGGTGGTGACCCGGGCATCGGAAAATCGACGATCCTGCTCGAGGTATCGCGAAATCTGGCAGCGGACGATGGAAAATCGGTTCTCTATGTCTCCGGTGAGGAGAGCCTCAAGCAGATCAAGCTGCGTGCAGAGCGCATTCGGCCGATCTCCGGAGATCTTCACTTCATGACGGAAACGAATATCGAGAACATCATCGAGACCATCCGGGAGGAAAAACCGGACTTCGTCGTCATCGACTCAATCCAGACGATGTATACCGAGAGCGTCACGGCGGCTCCGGGCTCGGTCAGTCAGGTGCGTGAGTCGGCCGCTCAGCTGCTGCGCACCGCGAAGGAGTGCGGCATCGCCATCTTCCTCGTCGGTCATGTGACGAAGGACGGGACCGTCGCCGGTCCGAAGATCCTCGAGCATATGGTTGACGTCGTCCTCTTTTTCGAGGGCGAGTCCGGAAGCAGCCTCCGCATCCTGCATGGGCAGAAGAACCGTTTCGGTTCGACGAACGAGATCGCGGTGTTCGAGATGGATGGTGCCGGGCTGCATGAGGTGCTGAACCCGTCCGAGCTACTGCTTTCCGGTCGACCGATCGGCGCCAGCGGTTCGGTCGTCACCTGTGGCATGGAGGGCACGCGCCCGCTGCTGATCGAGATTCAGGGCCTGCTCGTACCGAGTGCCTTTAATCTGCCGCGACGTACGGCGAACGGCATCGATTATAATCGCCTGAACCTGCTGATCGCCATCGTCGAAAAGCGGCTGAATCTCGAGATCGGGAAGTACGATGCCTATGTCAATATCACCGGCGGACTGCGTATCGCCGAGCCGTCCATGGACCTCGCCGTTATCATGGCGCTGATTTCTTCTTATATGAATATCGAGATCCCGGAGGATGTGATGATCTTCGGTGAGGTCGGACTGAGTGGCGAGGTACGTGCCGTATCGAACGCCGACCAGCGGATCGAAGAGGCGGCCCGTCTTGGCTTCCATAAGATCGTGCTTCCGGCCTTTCATATGAAGAAGCTGCGTCAGCCGAACCTGTCGGCCTGCGAGCTCGTCCCGGTGCGCAGCATCCGGGAAGCGGTAAAAATTCTCAAGAAATAGTGCTTGACTTACAGGTGCAAAATGAGTATTATAAACGAGTCGTCAAAACGACGGCTCATACAGGGGTTTCATCCAATGGTAAGATATCGGTCTCCAAAACCGCTCATGGGGGTTCGAATCCCTCAACCCCTGCGAAGGAGAAGGAATCAGACGTTGGTCTGGTTCCTTTTTTTTATATGGTCTGCTCGTGTTGTAGCTGCAGTACGAGCGGGCGAACACAGCAGGGATTCTGAAACAACGGATGTTTCAGAATCATCATTTCCATCCGGATATCGGATCACCTCTTTACGACGGAGTGTAGCATGACGAACAAAGCAGAGCTTTATACGGAAATTCTTCCTGGCATTTATCGTGTGAGCCTTCAAGATATGACGGTTCAGCAGGGCGTAAATCGAGTTCAGATTTTTATCATCAAGGGATCACCGACTGTCCATGACGGCCGCAGCCTGATGATCGACGCGGGCTTCAAGGACCCGGGCTGCTATCAGAAGCTGAAAAAGGCACTGGCGGAGCTGGAGATTCCGGTGGATCAGCTGGATCTCTACCTCACACATCGTCACCATGATCACTCCGGTCTCGCCGAGACCTTTGCTGCCGATGGTGTCCATCTGTTCATGAATCCGGCGGAGGAGCGTCATCCGTACGACTGTCTGTCCTATCGTGTCAGTGGCGACAGCCAGCGTGCACAGACGAAGGTCATGCGATGGGTCGGTATCACGCCGGATCACACGCCGTATGCCTGGGAGAATTTTCTGCGCTTTTCGAAACGGGTAAAGGACCATGGCGAGTGGGCGCTGTCGATCAGCGGCTTCCCATATACGCCGGTGAAGGAAGGGGATGTCTTCTGTTATGGCGACTACCGTTTCCGTAGTATCCCGCTGAAGGGACATACCTATGGGCAGATCGGACTGATCGAGGAAGAGAAGCACATCCTCTTTACCGCGGATCAGCTGATTCACGGTATCTCTCCGATCGTGGTCACGACCTATCCGGATGAACACCTTCTGGAGGGGATGTTCGCATCGCTTCGAAAGATCAAGGAGGAGCATGCCGACTGGACGATCATCCCATCCCATGGTGAGATCATTCAGGATGTCCCTGCAGATGTCGACAGCATCGTCTACAGCTATCTCAATAAGAGCACGGTGGCACTCGAGTATTTAAGAGCCAGGGCGACTGCCTGCCGGACGGAGACATCGGCCGAAGGAAAGAGTGGAAGCGAGCTCAGTCAGGCGAAGGACGAAATCGATGACGGGCATCAGCCGCAGGAGCGGACGGTACGCCAGGTTGCGAAGGCCATCTACCGGATGGAGGACCATCCGGAGGACGAGGAGGTCTTTTTCTCCTATAAGATGCTGATCACGAAAACCTTCAGCCTGCTGGAGTACCTCCATGATGAGGGCTTCGTCCGGCGGATCGACCGGAATGGTGTGCTCTACTGGAGTGCGGTGGAACCGACGGAATAAGAATCTCCGAGAGCGGCAGTTTCAGAACAGTTCAGATACAGAATTGTGTGCACAGCGGTCTCCCGAAAGGGAGGGTGTGCGCACCGACAGGATCCCCGGTTCGTCCGGGTGAAGTAAGGAAGGGTATGGCACAGAACAACATCGTTACGATCGAACATCTCAGCAAGGTCTATACCGAGCGGCAGATCTTTCAGGATACAGATTTTTCCATCAACGAGGGCGAGAAGGTCGCGCTGATCGGCGTGAACGGCACCGGTAAGTCGACACTTCTCCGCATCATCGCGGGGCTCGAGGAGCCGGATGAGGGCAGCATGGCGATGCGCCGCGAGCTCGAGATCCGCTTTCTTCCGCAGACGCCGTCCTTCGACCCGGAGGATACCATCCTGGAGGCGATCCTGCATGATAACGAGGGGCACCAGCATGTATGGGACCTGGAGACAGAAGCGAAGAAGTTCCTGTCAAAGCTCGGTGAGAACGACTTCAGTCGGAAGATCAAGGAGCTCTCGGGCGGACAGAAGAAGCGTGTGGCGCTCGCGAGTACACTGCTCAGTACCGCTGATCTGCTGATCCTCGACGAGCCGACGAACCATCTCGACGGCGCGATGTCCGAGTGGCTCGAGGAGTACCTGAAGCGCTATAAGGGGACACTGCTGATGGTCACCCATGACCGTTATTTCCTCGATGAGATCTGCGACCGCATCGTCGAGCTCGATCAGGGCAAGCTCTACAGCTATAAGGCGAACTACGCCGGCTACCTCGAGCTGAAGGCCGAGCGTATGGACATCGCCCGTGCGAAGGAGCGGACACGTCAGAATATTCTTAGGAACGAGCTGAAGTGGGTGATGCGCGGTGCGAAGGCACGTACCACGAAGCAGAAGGGACGCCTCCAGCGCTATGAAAAGCTCTCAGCGATGCACGGACCGACGGAGGAAGAGGAGCTGAAGCTGAGCTCCATCCGGACCCGCCTCGGCAAGTCGACGATCGAGCTCGTCGATGTCTCGAAGGCGTACGACGGGCATGTGCTGCTCGATCACTTCAACTATAATTTCCTGCGCAACGACCGCGTCGGCATCATCGGGCCGAACGGCGCGGGCAAGTCGACCCTCGTCAAGATGATCACCGGCTGGGAAACACCAGACAGTGGTGAGATCAACGTCGGACAGACCGTGCGCATCGGTTATTTCAGTCAGGAGAACGAGGCGCTCGATGGAAATCAGCGCGTCATCGATGCGATGACCTCCATCGGCGAGTACGTGCACACCGTGGACGGTCTCATCAGTGCGAGCAACATGCTCGACCGTTTCCTGTTCCCACCTTCCGTGCAGTATATGAAGGTCGAGAAGCTGAGCGGCGGCGAGAAGCGTCGCCTCTATCTGCTCCGCGTCCTCATGTCCGAGCCGAATGTCCTCATCCTCGATGAGCCGACGAACGACCTCGATATCCGTACGATGACGATCCTCGAGGATTATCTCGATCACTTCGACGGGATCGTCATCACGGTATCCCATGATCGCTACTTCCTCGACCGTGTCGTGAACCGCATCTTCGCCTTCGAGGGCGATGGCCGGATCAGCCAGTATGAGGGTGGTTACACCGATTATCAGGTCGAGTATCTGCGTCGCCACCCGGAGGAGGACCCGAGCTTTGCGAAGGCCGGCTCGATCGGAGGTACCGGCGGGAACAGCCTGGCGTCTTCGAAATCGTCAGTCAATGCCGGCGACCGCGGTGTCGTCACTGCTCAGGACGGAACGACCAGCAGCGCCTCCGGTGATACCGCAGCTGCGGCGTCCGGCGACAGCAGCCCGTCAAGCTCCAATCGTGACCGTCACCAGCTCCGCATGTCCTACAAGGAGAAGAAGGAGTGGGAAACCATCGAGGCCGACATCGACGCTCTCGAAACCCGCATCGCCGCCATCGACGACGAAATGATGAAGTACGCCCAGGACTTCATCAAGCTCCACGAACTCACACAGGAGAAAGAAGAAAAAGAAAATCTCCTGGATGAAAAGATGGAACGCTGGGCATATCTCTCTGATCTTCAGGAACAGATCGATAAAAACTGATTGTAAAATGTTAAGGAATTTAAATGGCTGGTATCGAGTGCTGTTTGGTTGACAGACCCGAAATGCGTAATCAATAAACAGCACCGGTACCAGCTTTTTCAGTGGTAACGTGGGACGTCACTAGCTGCCTTGTGGGGACAGACATCGAAATGCTCTACAGTAAAAAGCACTCGACGCCTGTTTTCTTATGAATCCAAGATGAATAAATAAATTTTATGTATTGCATTACTATTGTAAAAATATATTTATAGACATACAAAAATGTGTCTAATAACTCGTTTTTGATATAACTTAATTGATTACTATTCATATGCGTTATATTTGCTTTTACTAATCGCTATGCTTTTACGAATTCATGCGCTGGACTTTAACGGTGTAAAGTTATATACTTTCATCATCGCGCAATGGAGTGCTAGTTTTTGACCGGTGAAGCCATTGCGTTTTCTACTTTTTAAGGAGGAGTAAGTTATGAAAAAGACAAGAGCACTTGTTGCGACCGTAACTGCTGGTGCGATGGTCCTCAGCATGGCGGCTTGTGGATCTTCTGCATACCAGGAGACGACCGCCGCTGCTGCGACTGAGGCTGCCGGCACTGCAGCAGCTGGTGAAACCGCTGCCGCTCAAGAGGCGACCGGAACCGTTTCTTCATCTGACCTGAAGGTTATGCTGGAGACCCCGGTTATGTCCCTCGATCCGCAGCAGGCAACCGATGGAACCTCTTTTGAGGTGATGGCCAACTACACCGACGGTCTGACACAGATGGACGACAGTGGTGCAGCTGTAGCTGCCATCGCAGAGAGCTGGGAGACCTCCGACGATGGTCTCACCTGGACCTTCCACCTTCGTAAGGATGCGAAGTGGTCCAATGGCACACCGGTCACTGCGAAGGATTTCGTATTCGGCTGGCAGAGAGCCGTGGATCCGGATGTTGCTTCCGAGTATGCATACATGCTTTCCGACATCGGCCAGGTAAAGAATGCCGCTGAGATCATCGACGGCACGAAGGACAAGTCTGAGCTCGGTGTAACTGCGGTCGATGACAACACCTTACAGGTGGAGCTGAACGCGCCGGTTTCCTACTTCCTGTCCCTGATGTACTTCCCGACCTACTATCCGGTCAACGAAGAGTTCTTCAACACCTGCCCGGATACCTACGGTACATCTCCGGAGACCACCCTTTCGAACGGTGCCTTCGTGCTCGACTCCTATGAGCCGGCAGCGACGGAGATTCACCTCACAAAGAATGCGGATTATTACGATGCAGACAAGATCAAGCTTGCCGGTATCGATTATCAGGTGATCCAGGATTCTCAGCAGGCACTTCTTTCTTACCAGAGCGGCGACCTCGATCTCACTCTTCTCAACGGTGACCAGGTTGACCAGGTACAGGACGACCCTGCATTCAAGGCGGTCGGTGCCGGATACCTCTGGTATGTAACACCGAACATCAGCGCTGTTCCAGAGCTGGCCAATGACAACATCCGTAAGGCACTTACCTTCGCGATCGATCGTACCGCCATCTGTGAGGACGTGCTGAAGGATGGCTCGAAGCCGACCTACACCGCTGTTCCGATGGACTTCGCAGCAGGTCCGGATGGATCTGATTTCTCCGCAGACCAGACCAAGTTCCAGGATGTATGTGCAGATGATACCGCAAAGGCAGCAGAGTACTGGCAGAAGGGACTCGACGAGCTCGGTATCACCTCCCTCACCCTTGATATGGTTGTCGATGCAGATGATGCACCTCAGAAGGTTGCTACCGTTCTTCAGGAGCAGTGGCAGACCGCTCTTCCTGGCCTCACCATCAACCTGACGGTAGAGCCGAAGAAGCAGAGAGTACAGGATCTTCAGGATGGTAACTACCAGCTCGGTCTTACCAGATGGGGTCCGGACTACGCAGATCCGATGACCTACCTTGGCATGTGGACGACCGGCTGCTCCAACAACTACGGTTTATGGTCCAGCACCGATTACGATGACATCATCGCAAAGTGCACGACCGGCGAGCTTGCAACCGATCCGGAGGGTCGCTGGTCCGCAATGTACGATGCTGAGAAGATCGTTATGGATCAGTCCGTGATCTTCCCGCTGTACACACAGTGCAATGCAGAGATGCTGAGCACCAATGTCACCGGCGTTGCATTCCATCCGGTAGCCCTCAACAGAGTTTACAAGAACGCTGTAAAGACCGAAGGCTGATTATCTGATTGTTTGAAACAGTTCTTTTGATAGCAGGCCGCATGAAAATGCGGCCTGTATCATTTCAGGCTTATGCCATAGACAGGCTCAGAAACGCACTGCTTCGACGTACGGAGACGTACATCCCGGAGTGCTCCTGCAAAACAGGAAAACTTTGGAGGAAAATCGAAGACGGCCGCGCTTTCGAGCGTGTCTACGGCTTAAACCGTAGTACGCAGGGCAGAAGAGTGTACGCACTCTTGTCCAAAGGGAGGTAATTGTGAAAAAGTATGTAACCAAGCGAGTGTTAACCTCGATCTTCACCCTCCTCGTCATCTTACTGGTGCTCTTTATCCTGATGCAGCTGATGCCGGGATCACCGTTCAATGATGAGAAGCTGAATGATGCACAGCGCGCCGCACTGTATGCGAAGTATGGACTCGATCAGCCCGTCGTCGTGCAGTTCTTCCGCTATGTAAAAAACATGCTGACCGGTGATTTCGGTGTCAGCTACAATATCTCGAAGAACACCCCGATTTCCCAGCTCATCGCAACCCGTCTTCCGATCTCCATCCGTATCGGTGGTGCTGCGGTCAGCCTCGGTGCTGTCGTCGGCCTCATCCTCGGCCTCATCGCGGCGCTTCGCCACGATACCTGGGTCGACACCCTCTGCACCGTGATTTCAGTCATCGGTGTATCCGTACCGTCCTATGTATTCGCACTGCTCCTCAGCTACCAGCTCGGTTTCAACATGAAGCTGTTCCCGATGCTGTTCGATGCGAAGCGGGCGATGGCCTCGAGCGTACTGCCGAGTATTTCACTCTCGATGTTCACGATGGCCTCCATCGCACGTTTCACCCGTTCTGAGATGATGGAGGTCCTCGACAGCGACTACATGCTGCTCGCGGAGTCGAAGGGTATCTCCGGATTCGCCCTGATTTTCCGTCATGCACTTCGAAATGCCCTGATCCCGATCATCACGGTCCTGGCACCGCTGATCGTCGACCTCATGACCGGTTCCCTCGTCGTCGAGAAAATCTTCGCCATCCCGGGCGTCGGCTCACTGCTCGTAAACGCGATCCAGTCGAATGACTACAACGTCGTCATCTCCCTCGCGTTTATCTATTCGGCGATGTACATCGGCATCATGCTCGTCGTTGATATCCTCTATGGCATCATCGACCCGCGTATCAGACTCGCAAAGGACGGTAAATAAGTATGTTTGGAAAGAAAAAACAGCTCATGACAGCCCAGACGGCTGGTACGGTCAATGTTTATGTCCCGGTCGACAGTGACTTCGTCCGGAAGGATAATGCCGGCGAGATCGCGATCGACAGCAATTTCTCCTCCCAGTCCTTCTGGAAGGATGTGACGACGCGCTTCATCCATAAGAAGAGTGCCGTCATCGGTCTCGTGTTCGTTCTCCTGATCACCCTCATGGCGATCATCGGGCCGAAGATCTCCGGCTACAGCTTCTCTGCACAGAATCTGCAGATGAAGAACCTCGCACCTCGTATGCAGGTGATCGAGAATCTCGGCATCCTCGACGGCTCCGAGAAGATGAAGACCACCACCGGCACGAAGCTCGTGAACGAGTATGCAGCGAAGAAGCTCTACGATACCTTCTACTGGTTCGGAACCGACCGGTATGGCCGTGATATCTTTACGAGAACCTGGTCCGGTACCCGTGTGTCCCTGATCATCGCCTTCGCCGCGACCATCATCGACATGGTGATCGGTATGTCCTATGGACTGATGTCCGGTTACTTCGGCGGGAAGACCGATATCATCATGCAGCGTATCCTCGAGATCATGAACGGTATCCCGCGGCTCGTCATCGTGACCCTGCTGCTTCTCGTGCTGAAGCCGGGTATGGTGACCATCATCTTCGCGCTGATGCTCACCGAGTGGGTCGGCATGAGCCGGATCGCGCGGGCCGAGATGCTGAAGCTGAAGGAGCAGGAGTTCGTCCTCGCCTCGAGAACCCTCGGTGCCGGTGCGTTCCATATCATCTTCAAGGAGATCCTGCCGAACATCATCGGACCGATCATCACCCAGGTCATGTTCTCGATCCCGACCGCCATCTTCACCGAGGCGTTCCTGAGCTTCGTCGGACTGGGTATCCCGGTTCCGCAGTGCTCCCTCGGCTCCCTGATTTCTGATGGCTATAACAGCTTTACGACCCATCCGTATCAGATCATCCCGCCGATCATCGTCATGGCGCTGTTGATGCTTTCGTTTAACCTGATCGCCGACGGTCTCCGTGAGGCGCTCGATCCGAAGATGAAGGAGATGTAAGATGGCAGAACAGAGAGAAAAAATTCTCAAGATCGAGAATCTTGATATCAGCTTTAAGACGACGGCCGGAATGGTGCATGCCATCCGTGGCGTAGACATTGACCTTTACAAGGGGGAGACGGTCGCCATCGTCGGTGAGTCCGGCTCCGGTAAGTCGGTGACGATGAAGGCCGCCATGGGCATCCTCGCGAAGAACGCGACGGTCAATGCAGGCTCCATCCGCTTCACCTACACCCACGCAGATGGACAGACCGAGACGGTCGAAATCCTCGAAAAGGATAAGAAGTGGATCCGTACACATATCAACGGTAAGCGGATCTCCATGGTGTTCCAGGATCCGATGACCTCCCTCGATCCGACGATGAACATCGGGAAGCAGATCATGGAGGGCATGATCTGGCACTATAAAACGAAGAAGGAGGATGCCTGGAAGCGTGCCGTCGAGCTGCTTCGAGAGGTCGGCATCGAGGAGCCGGAGAAGCGGATGAAGAACTATCCGCACCAGCTCTCCGGTGGTATGCGGCAGCGTATCGTGATCGCGATCGCGCTGGCCTGTGATCCGGACCTGCTGATCTGCGATGAGCCGACGACCGCACTTGATGTGACGATTCAGGCGAAGATCCTGGAGCTGATTAAGAAGATCCAGGAGGAGCGCGGCATTTCCGTTATCTACATTACCCACGACCTCGGTGTCGTGGCGAAGGTTGCGGATTATGTCAATGTCATGTATGCCGGAAAGATCGTCGAGAAGGGTACGATCAACGAGATCTACTACGATCCGCGCCATCCGTACACCTGGGGTCTCCTCAGTGCGATGCCGGACCTCGACACCGCCGACGAGCGTCTCTATACGATCCCGGGTTCACCGCCAAACCTTCTCCACGAGAAGCAGGGCGACGCCTTCGCACCGCGTAACCGGTTTGCGCTCGAGGTCGACGACAAGGCCGATCCGCCGATGTTTAAGATCAGCGATACGCACTATGCAGCCACCTGGCTTCTGGACCCGCGTGCACCGAAGGTAGAGATGCCGGCGGAGCTTCGCGCAAGAATCGAACGTATGAAGAAAGGAGCCGGCATCGATGGCAGTGAATTATAATCAGGAGCCGATCCTGAAAGTGGACGGCTTAAAGCAGTATTTCAAGGTCTCGAATTCCTTCACGGTGAAGGCGGTCGATGACGTCAGCTTCGAGATCTATCCGGGCGAGACCTACGGCCTCGTCGGTGAGTCCGGTTCCGGTAAGTCGACGATCGGCCGTTCCGTGATCCGTCTCTATGATCCGACCGCAGGAAAGATCCTCTTCGAGGGGAAGGATATCAGCGGAAAGATGAGTAAGGATACGCAGAAGCTCCTCCGCAACGATATGCAGATGATCTTCCAGGATCCGATGGCTTCGCTCAATCCGCGTAAGAAGGTCGAGGACATCATCGGAGAGGGCCTCGATATCCATCATAAGTTTGCGAGTGCGGCAGAGCGTGATCAGATGGTGAAGGCGATCCTCCGAAAGGTCGGCCTCGCACCGGAGCATGCGACCCGTTATCCGCACCAGTTCTCCGGTGGACAGCGTCAGCGTGTCGGCATTGCCCGTGCACTCATCATGAACCCGAAGCTGATCATCGCGGATGAGTGTATCTCCGCGCTCGACGTTTCGATCCAGGCGCAGGTCGTGAACCTCATGAAGGACATCCAGGAGGAGACCGGCACGGCGTACCTCTTCATCGCGCATGATCTTTCGATGGTCAAGTATATTTCCGACCGCATCGGCGTCCTCCATCTCGGACATCTGCTCGAGACCGGTACGACCGAGGAGATTTTTAACCATCCGGTGCACCCGTATACCCGCTCACTGCTGAGCGCGATCCCGAGCCCGAACCCGGTGGTCGAGAAGAAGCGTGTCGCGGAAACCTATGACTATAAGACCTCCGGCATCGACTACACGAAGGGTACGAAGCACCTCGTGGAGGGAAGCCACTATGTACGCTGCACGGACGAAGAGTTCAGCGAGTGGATGAAGAAAGCACCACTGGTCTATGATTAAGTGAGCATGTCTCGAGCCGGTGACCCGGATGGGCGGCAACGGAGGCACAGTACTCCGTTGTCGCCCCTCTGGGTCCCCTTAGCTGAACTGTTACTTGCTGTCCGAAAAATATTTTAATTAGTGCTTGACGTGGGCGTGGTGCTTTGCTATTATAAACGAGCTGAATTGATGCAGCACAACACATGACGAGGTGTGATAATTGGTAGTCGGCCAGCCTGGAAAGTTGGTGCCCGTGTATGCGGGTTGTGAGTTCGAGTCTCATCCTCGTCGCTTGAAAAAACCGGTTCATTTGAACCGGTTTTTTTGTTATACTAGTCACGATTTAAAATTATGTTTAGAAACCCTGGGTTTGTACAGGCTGAAATTTCATTTCATGCAGGGGTATATGAACCGGATGAGACGGACGTGTTGTTTCGATCCTGATGGAACGGATCGGATTTCATCTGGAGAAGAGCGGAGGTGTTCTGTATGTGATGTGTATCGCATGCAGGCTTCTTCCGGGATGCATGAGCGGAGAGCGACTGTACTGAAGTATCTGCGGGACGCAGAGGCTGGAACCCATGAGGGAACATCAGCGAAAGCAGAAGGAGCTACAGTGATTATTTTAGTTGATTTTGAGAATACCCATGCATCGGGACTCGAGGGCTACACTTACCTCAACGAGAGTGATACGCTCGTTATATACTACAGTGATGAGAACAGTGCCGTGACGAAGGGCGTCGTGGATGATCTTCGGAAGAACGGGGTGCATGTGCGTCTCGTGAAGCTGCTGAAGCAGCACAGCAACGCGCTTGACATGTACATCGCGTCGACGACCGGCATGTTCCTGGATTCGGGCGAGAAGATCTGTATCGTATCGAAGGACCATGGCTATGCCGCCGTACGCGATTTCTGGCACAGCCTGCGCGGCGCAGAGATCCTGCTCGGCGAGACGATCAAGCAGTGCCTTCTGAGCTCGGAGCTGAACGACGAGGCACGGATCCGTCTCTGCAAGGAGCGCGAGCAGAAGGCGATGCTCGTCGATACATTCACGACGATGAACACCATTCCGACCCGTCCGACGCTCAGCCGCAGCAACCAGCGCCGTCGTCGCAACGATACCCGGAATTTCATGGAAGTGAGTGAGCCGGTGGCGATCCTGCCGAATCCGCTCATGACCGAGACCCCGGCCGATCAGCTCGCGAAGGAACTGAGCAGTGCCGTAGCGAAGTCCGAGAACACTGCACGTGAGGCACAGTCGGAATCTGCAACACAGCAGGAGACGGCGATGACCGCGTCCATATCCTCGGACAATACTTCCGACGTGGTTGCGGTCACGGAAGCGGAGGCTTCGACCGCTGTAGGACGCAGTGAGCGTGGCGGCCGTGGACGGAATGGCCGCAACCGTCGCAATGATCAGAATAACCGAAATGACCGGAACGATCGACCGGAGCGCGATGACCGGAATGCGCAGAATCGTTCGGATGCCACTGCAGCAGAGAAGATCGACAGTGAGCAGCGGACAGGTCGTGAGCCGGATGCACGGACACAGAACGCGCGCAGCACACGTGAGCAGGAGAATAATCGCCGGGAGCAGAACGGCACAGCGGAGCAGAACACGACGAGTGAGACAGTACAGGAGCGTTTCGGCGGGTATGATGGCATCATGAAGATGAACGAGGCTTCCCGCATCGCCCTCGATAAGCGTCAGGAGCGCGATGAGCGGAAGGACGAGCAGGACGAACCGTCTGCCGCAAGGAACAGAAATCATCCGAAGCAGAATGCACAGCCGGCAGAGAAGAACCGCAGGGATGCAAGGTCGGTAAACGATGAGAAGCAGCGCACTTCTGAGAACCGAAAGCAGGAAGAGAAGAGCGCTTCCGAGGATCCGAAGAAGAACATCGCAAATAGTACTTCCGGAAATATGCCACAGGACATCGCGAACGCTGCGACACGGACACAGGTGACGCAGGAAACGACGGCGCTTGTGAAGGCCGAGAAGAAGACGACGGCGGTAGCAAAGGTCGATCCAAACCGCGTACAGTTCGTCTGGGATCCGGTCACCCGCTCCATGAAGAGAGTCGGCGGCCCGGCAGAGGAAGTAAACGCAGATAAGAAGGAAGACGCACAGAAGGCAGATGCTGCTGAGAAGAGAGATGAGGCTGAAGTAAAGGTAAACGCAGATGCCACGGAGAAGAGCGTTGCAGATGCTGTGAAGAATACGGAAGCAGTGGCGGAGAGCACTGCGGACCATACGGCAGAGAAGGACACAGCGGCGGATACAGAAAACAGCCAGGGCGCAGCAGGCACGAAAACCGCAGACGTTTCCGGTGCTGCTCCAGCGAAGGATGAAGTAGCAGAAAAAGAGCGCCTGATCGCTGTGACAGCGCAGGCTGGGGAAGCTGCAGCTGATCTTCGGGCAGACGTCTCAGACGATGCAAAGACTACGATGGAAGAAAAAACAGCTGTAGATGCTTCGAAGCCAGAAAATGTAAAGAAGCCAGCTGCGGAAACTGCATCAGAGCAGCTTGAAACCGCTCCGGAGAAGACACTGGAAACGGTCATTACAGAGCATGCTGTAACGGCGACGGAAGAGAAGGCAGACTCAGAACATGTGCAGGCAGGACAGGATGTAGCAACGGATGACATGAAACCGGATGTCGAGACGAAGAAGTCCGGTGCACATCGTAAGTCGAAGAGGTCCGCTTCTGTAAAGAAGGAGTCCGACGCTTCGGAAAAGCCTGCAGATACAAAAAAGGCTGCGACCTCCAGTAAGCCGAAAGCGAAAAAGAAAGCCGCTGTAAAGCGCGAAAAGGCTTCGGACAAGGATGCCAGTGCTTCAGTAAAGACGTCTTTAGAGGATGCAGCGAACGCTTCGGAAATGACGCAAATGAAGTCGGAGTCTACGGCTCCCGCTTCGAAGAAGTCTGGAAAATCATCGAAGAAGATGGAAGACGACGTGACCGTAGATGCTGCGGAGGCTCAGCCGGCTCTTCAGATGACGGAAGAAGACATCCAGCTCACGAAGAAAAAGTACAGTGAAGGCATCAACACCTTACACACCTACTACGTGCGCCTGATGAAGGCCTTCGGTCGTGAGCAGGGCCGTGCCATCTACGAAAGCACGAAGAAATCCGTTCAGGAGGACATCAAGGCCCGCAAGGCACAGCTCGCCGCGCAGCCGACCACGACGGAAGCAGAAGAAAATTAACGAGTGGCCCACGGGTCAGACCCCCGGGAGACGAAGAAGTTCCGGAGCAAAAACGAAAAATGAAAAAAGTTGTTGCCAACCGGCTTCCGCTGTGCTAATATACACCTTGTCGCGCGGGAGTGCTGAAATTGGCAGACAGGCAAGACTAAGGATCTTGTGTCCGATAGGACGTGTGGGTTCAAGTCCCATCTCCCGCAGGAATGAACCGGAAGCTGTAGAGCTTCCGGTTTTTTTATGCCCTAGTCCGTATATCGCGCAGCATGCCGACCACCACGGAAGAGAAGGTTTTATGGCGGAAATGATTCTTTAACGGGATGGCATTGCGTCGGCATGGTATACTGGGTATCAAAGAAAAGAAGAGGTGCAGATATGAAAATTGCGATCATCACCGGCGCAAGCTCCGGTATGGGCCGGCGTATGGCCATCGAACTGAACGATACCATCCCGAACATCGAGGCATTCTGGCTGTTCGGACGTCGCGTTGAGCGCCTGGAAGCCCTCGAGAAGCAGCTCACGAAGCCGTGCCGCTTCTTCACCGACGACCTCCAGACGAGTGCCGCACGGGATACTCTGCAGCGTGCCCTCGCGGAGGAGGCACCTGAGATCGTCTTCCTTGTGAACGCCGCGGGCTTCGGCCAGATCGGCACCATCCGGGGATTAAGCCTCGAGGATCAGCTCGGCATGGTGGACCTGAACATCGGCGCACTCACCTCGATCACGCGCCTCTGCCTGCCGTTCATGGCCCCAAAGTCCCGCATCCTGAACTTCGCGTCCAGCGCTGCCTTCCTGCCGCAGCCGAATTTCGCCGTCTACGCCGCGTCGAAAAGCTACGTGCTGAGCTTCAGCCAGAGCCTCGCCGAAGAGCTCAGGACGACCGGCATCCGTGTCACCGCCGTCTGCCCTGGCCCGGTGAAAACCGAGTTTTTCGAGCGCGCCGAGACCAGCGGCCACATCCCGTTCTATAAGTATCTTTTCATGGCGAACCCGGAGAAGGTCTGTCACCTCGCGCTGATGGACAGTGTGCTCGGAAAGGGCATGTCCGTATATGGCGTGAGCATGAAGCTGTTCCGCATCCTCAGTAAGCTCCTGCCGACGAAGCTGATCATGCTGAGCATGCGACTCCTGAACGGCCGCTGTGCCTACGACGGTGATGCGGCCAATGCAGGCGACCAGCTCGTCACCGGCTCCGCCTTCCATCATTCAAAGCCGGAAGGAAACGATCGCGCTGACGTGAAGGCCTGACGCAGTCAGGGACGGAACCCGGAGGAGCGGTAACGGAGGCACAGTACTCCGAGACCGGTGAAATATCTAAGCCGGGGTCCCTGCCTGATCTGTTACAACCAAGGAGAAAACGAGCGCACATCATAAATTGACAGTGAGGAACCTCTGTGAGAGAAATCAACGTATCGACCAACGAAGCCGGGCAGCGCCTCGACAAGCTGCTGCGGAAATATCTGAAAAATGCGAATACCTCCTTCATCTATAAGATGCTTCGGAAGAAGAACATCGTGCTGAACGATAAGAAGGCCGAGGGGAAGGAAATCCTGAACCTAGGAGACTCCGTGAAGATGTACTTCTCCGAGGAAACCTTCGCCACCATGACGGGGCGGACGGGGCAGTATTTCGGAAGTGCTGAAAAGAACCGGGAGGCGAGAGCGAATGCATCCGCTAAGTGTGCCTGTCCGGCATCGGATCAGACATCATCCGCAGGAAAGAGCTACGCACAGATGTACCGTAACGGATCTTCCGGAAATACTTCTGAAAGAAGAGAGAAGCGTGCTTTTGACGGCAACGCACAGACGTATCGTAACGGATCTTCCAGAAATACTTCTGAAAGAAGAGAGAAGCGCGCGTTTGACGTAGAGGGATTCCGAAAGCATATCGTCTACGAGGACGAAAACCTGCTGGTGCTGAACAAGCCATCCGGATGGCTCAGCCAGTCGGATGCTTCCGGTCTTCCGTCAGTGAACGAGCGCTGTCTCCAGTACCTGATGGCGACAGGAGCCCTCACGGAAGCACAGCTCCAGACCTTCAAGCCGGGCATCGCAAACCGCCTCGACCGGAACACCTCCGGCCTCATCCTCTTCGGCAAGACCCTCCCGGCGCTGCAGGCGCTCGCCACGCTGCTCCGTGACCGAACGATGGAGAAGTACTACCTCGCCATCGTAAATGGAGACATTGACCACGCACAGCGCATCGACGGCTACCTCGCGAAGGACGAACGTACGAACCGCGTCGAGATCCGCCCACAGCCGTTCCCGGACGCCGTCGAAATCCATACCGCGTACGAACCGCTGAAGCGCAGTGCGGAATACACCGTTCTGAAGGTCCACCTCATCACCGGTAAGACCCACCAGATCCGTGCACACCTCCGTGCCATCGGCCACCCGATCATCGGTGACCCGAAGTACGGCCGGAAGGACGCCAATGCTTACTACCGTACCCATGGTGGCGTGCAGTCACAGCTCCTCCACGCGTGGGAACTGCACTTCCCGGAAAACCTTGACGGCCCGCTCCAGAAGCTCGCCGGCCAGACCCTCACCGCCGAACCACCGAAGGACTTCCGCCCGTTTCTCCAGTAATCCCCGGCTTGTATGACCTTCCGGGAGGCCAGGGGGTCTGACCCCATAAGTGACGAGGTTTCATTTCAACTCGACTTTCAATGAAGTATTTGGCACACGGGGTCTGACCCCGGTCACTCCGGCGGGGGCTGATCTCGCCTTGCATGACCTTTCGGGCGGCCAGGGGGTCTGACCCCATAAGTATCGAGATTTCGTTCCGACCAGATATTCGAAGAAGTATCTGGCACACGGGGTCTGACCCCGGTCACTCCCGCGGAACCGCTACCTTCTGGCTAACAAAATATTTTTTGGGGATGAAAAAGTGGCGTCTGGCCCGGAAACCCGCCACTTTTTCGCGTCTGTTTTCAGACTATAGTCCACTTAACGACCTTACCAGGAATCTGATTCCATGGTAAGGTCGTTTTAGTTTCTGAATCGCCGGAAAGAGGAATTCTATGCTGGCAAAAATTAATAGTGCAGGTTTATCCGGACTGGATGGTTATTCTGTGTCCGTAGAGGTCGACGAGAGTCATGGGCTTCCCAGGTCCGTCATCGTCGGCAATGTCTCGCCCTCGGTGCGGGAGGCGCTGGAGCGCTGCGATGTCGCACTTCGGAACGCGCAGATTTCCATGCCGCCACGCCGGCTCACCATCAACCTCGCCCCGGCAGACCGGCGCAAGGACGGGACCTGCTTCGACCTGGCCATCGTGACCGGGATCTTACGTTCTGTGTTTTTGACCGACAGCTTTTCACTCGATGCATACGGATTCATCGGTGAGCTCGGGCTGGACGGCTCCATCAAGCATGTGAATGGCGTGCTGTCGCTCGTTTCCGAGATGAAGCGGGCCGGACTGCGCGGGGCGGTCGTGCCGCTCGTCGACATTCAGGAGGCACTGGTCGTCGAGGACATGGATATCATCGGCGTCGAGCATCTCGTCGATCTCTGTAATCTCATCGAGTCAAAGGAGCGCTTTCTCCGTTACCCGCGCGAGGAAGCGGTGCAGACCGAAGTCCACGAATCCTATGCTGTGGACTTCGCCGAGGTGCACGGTCAGAGCTACGGTGTCCGTGCAGCCCTCATCGCGGCCGCGGGTGGCCACAATCTGCTCCTGTCCGGTGTCGCCGGCTCCGGGAAGACCATGATCGCGAAGCGCATCCCGACGATCCTGCCACCGCTCAGCCGTGAGGAAAATATCGAGATCACGAAGGTGTACTCAGTGGCGGGGCTGCTTCCACCGGGGCAGTCACTGCTCAATCACCGCCCGTTCCGGACCCCGCATCACACGATCACGACAGCAGCGCTCGTCGGCGGCTCCGCCCAGGGTGGCGTCGTGCCCGGTGAACTCGCCCTTGCATCGCGTGGAGTCCTCTTCCTCGATGAGCTCCCGCTCTTTTCAAAGGCCTCGATCGAGTCACTTCGGCAGCCGATCGAAGAGAAGCAGGTCATCATTTCACGTCTGAACGGCACCTTCCGCTATCCGGCAGACTGCCTTCTCGTCGCGGCGATGAACCCCTGCCCGTGCGGCTACTTTCCGGACCGGAATAAGTGCCAGTGCACCGAAAGCCAGATCCGTCAGTACCAGCGCGGCATCAGTAAGCCGATCCTCGAGCGCATCGACCTCTGCGTCGAAGCCTCACCGGTGGCCTTCGCAGATGCAGTTTCGAAGGACAGTGGTCCGAGCTCGGCAGAACTCCGCGCACAGGTGCTCCGGGCGCGGGAGATCCAGACGGCACGCTTCCGTGGAGAATCGAAGATACGGGTGAATGCAGAGATGGGTATACGGGAAATCGAACGCTACTGCACGCTCGGATCGAAGGAACTCGCCTTTATCGGGCGTATTTTTCAGCTTAGATCGATGTCGATGCGCACCTATCATAAGGTCCTGAAGGTCGCCCGGACGATCGCGGACCTCGAAGAGGAGGAACGGATCCAGATCGCCCATCTGAGTGAGGCCGTGAACTACCGCGGCATCGAGGATCAGCTGTACGGGACAGGAGGAAAACCATGACGGTGAGAGATTTACATTTTAAACAGGAGATACGAGAACTGACGCCGCTGGATGCGGATTATCCGGAGCGTCTCCGAAACATACCGGATCCGCCACGGACACTCTATGTCCGCGGCAGCCTTCCGCCGGACGACAGGCCGACCGTCGCCATCATCGGCGCACGAAGCGCGAGCGATTACGGGCTGCAAGTCGCCCGCTCCTTCGGTCGAGCGCTGGCGATGCAGGGGATCGGCATCATCAGCGGGATGGCGGCGGGGATCGACAGTGCAGGGCAGTGGGGTGCCGTCGATGCGGAGGCGAAAACCTATGCCGTCTTCGGCTGTGGCCTCAATGTCTGCTACCCGGCCCGCAACTTTCTGCTCTACGACAAGATCCTCGAGTATGGCGGTGGCGCGATCTCGGAGCTTCCGCTGGATGCGCCGCCGATCGGAAAGCAGTTCGCAAGCCGGAACCGCATCATCGCCGGCCTCGCAGATGCCGTGCTCGTCCTCGAAGCCCGTGAAAAATCCGGTACCTTCATCACCGTCGGGGATGCCCTCGACCAGGGGAAGCAGATCTTCGCTCTGCCCGGGCGGGTCACGGACGGACTCTCGAAGGGCTGCAACCAGCTGATCCGGCAGGGGGCCGACATCCTGACGAGTCCGGAGGATGTGCTCGAGTACCTGCATCTGACATATCATAAGGAACAGCAGATGCTCGAGAAGGATGTCTCGATGCTGAATCCGAAGCAGCAGAAGGTCTATGCGGCCCTCGATGTCGAGGCGAAGCATCTCGACCAGCTGATCGGAAAGCTCGCGATGTCGGTACAGGAGCTCAGCTCCATCCTCCTCGAGCTTGAGATCCTCGGCTTCTCCGAGAGCCCGAAGCTGGGATTCTACCGGCGACGAATTTAGAAACAGACAGTACAAGGGTCCCACCGGGTTCCCTGCTGAATCCAAACCGGTTTTGCGACGCCGGAATGCCTTGTATACCAGATGCGCGTCTTGCAAAACAAAAAAGAGTGTTGTATATTGTCTGAGATTTACCCTTTCGGGAAAGAACGTTTATCTGCACCGGTATACCGATTTCTGTATGAAATCAGCCATCCGGCGCAGATCTTGTATAAATAAAAGGTGAGTCTGAATGGCAAGTACAAACAATCTGATTATCGTAGAGTCGCCTGCAAAGGTGAAAACGATCAAAAAATTTCTCGGCAAGCAGTATACGGTCGATGCCACCATGGGACATCTCATCGATATGCCGAAGAGCTCCCTCGGCGTCGATGTCGAGCATGACTATGAGCCGAAGTACATCACGATCCGCGGCAAGGGCGAGCTCCTCGCAAAGCTGAAGAAAGAAGCGAAGAAGGCGGATCGCATCTATCTCGCAACCGACCCGGATCGTGAGGGGGAGGCCATCAGCTGGCATCTCCGTAACGAGCTCGAGAAGGATGAGAAGAATAAAGCGAAGATTACGCGTATCACCTTTAACGAGATCACGAAGAATGCCGTTAAGAACGCGCTGAAAAGTCCGCGCGATATCGATATGGACCTCGTGGATGCGCAGCAGGCGCGTCGTGTCATCGACCGTCTCGTGGGTTATACCATCAGTCCATTATTATGGAAGAAAATCCGTAAGGGCCTCTCTGCCGGTCGTGTACAGTCCGTCGCACTCCGTATGATCTGTGACCGTGAAGCCCAGATCGCGGCCTTCGTACCGGAGGAGTACTGGTCCCTCGATGCGATCCTCCTGCACGGAAAGAAGAAGCTCACCGCCGCCTTCTACGGTGGCGAGAAGAAGCAGGCACTGAGTTCAGAGGCTGAGGTCGATGCGATCCTGCAGAAGATCGGAAAGGATGATTTCATCGTGAGTGACATCCGAAAGTCCGAGCGTCGCAAGAAGGCACCCCTGCCATTTACGACCTCGACGATGCAGCAGGAGGCGGCGAAGTCTCTCGGCTTCGCCACCAGTAAGACCATGAAGCTCGCACAGACCCTGTATGAGGATGGTTATATCACCTACCTGCGTACCGATAGTACACGTATCGCCGACGAGGCGGATGCGGCGGCCAGAAGCTTCATCGCGGCACAGTTCGGCGAGCATTATGTGAACGGTGGTTCCAGCGTACAGTCGAAGGCACAGGCCGAAGTGAAGATCCAGGACGCACACGAGGCGATCCGTCCGACGAGCCTAGAGCTTAGTCCCGAGGAGGCGAAGGCGAAGCTCCCGCGTGACGAGTTCCGCCTGTACCAGCTGATCTATAAGCGCTTCCTCGCGAGCCGTATGTCGGCTGCGCTCTACAGCACCGAGTCCGTAAAGCTGCGTGCTGGCGAGTATGTCTTCACACTGAACGGCTCGAAGCTCAGCTTCGATGGTTTCCTCTCGGTCTACATGACGGAGGAGGATAAGGCGGAGAAGGATGTTTCGCTCCCGGAGCTTACGGTCGGCGAGCAGCTTTCGCTCGACAGCTTCGATAAGGAGCAGCACTTCACACAGCCGCCGGCACACTATACCGAGGCTTCACTCGTGAAGGCCCTCGAGGAGGATGGCATCGGTCGTCCGTCAACCTATGCACCGACCATCGGCACCCTGCTGGCGCGCCGTTATATCGCGAAGGAAAAGAAGAACATCTTCGTCACCGAGCTCGGTCTCGCGGTCGACGATATGATGCAGAAGAACTTCCCGACCATCATCGATACCGCATTCACCGCGAATATGGAGTCCCTGCTTGATAGTGTCGCAGCTGGTAAGACGAAGTGGAAGACGATCGTCGAGAACTTCTACCCGGATCTCGAGGAAGCCGTCGAGAAGGCACAGGCGGAGGTCGAGAAGATCACGATTCGTGATGAGGAGACCGATGTGCTCTGTGATAAGTGCGGACGCCACATGGTCATCAAGTACGGTCCACATGGCAAGTTCCTGGCATGCCCGGGCTTCCCGGAGTGTCGGAACACGAAGCCGTATGTCGAGTATGCCGGCTTCACCTGCCCGGACTGCGGCGCAGAGTGCGTGAAGCGTCGTTCGAAGAAGGGCCGGATCTTCTACAGCTGCTCCCGCTATCCGGAGTGTGAATACATGACCTGGAGCAAGCCGAAGGAAGCCGTCGTCGGTGAGAAGAAGGATGGCGACATCTTCGTGGCACCATCCACCGATACGAATCCAGAGCCGGTGATGCCGGACTGATCGAGGATTCGTTACCGTTCAGATATGGCTCGGCGGACAGTAGCGAGGATTACAAATTCACGAAAAATCGCCCGTCTAAAATATTGACAGCAATCAAAGCTTTATGTTATATTACAAGTCGCGTCTTTTTGAGACGCGGCTTCTTTTATAGAAGAACATAAACAGCACATCTCAGCAAACACCGGAAGGTACCCGCACAGGGCGAAAGCCGGTAAGCACGAAGGCTGAGATGGAAGAAACAACCAGGAGGTATTAAAATGAGTGCAATTGGAATGAAGCAGCTCCTTGAGGCTGGCGTACACTTTGGTCATCAGACCAGAAGATGGAACCCTAAGATGGCTCCGTACATCTACACACAGCGTAACGGTATCCACATCATCGATCTTCAGCAGACCGTAAAGATGGTAGACGATGCCTACAACGCGATGGTAAAGATCGTACAGGACGGTGGTACTGTTCTTTTCGTAGGTACCAAGAAGCAGGCACAGGATGCTGTAAAGGCAGAGGCTCTTCGTTGTGGTGAGTTCTACGTAAACGAGAGATGGCTCGGCGGTATGCTTACAAACTTCAAGACCATCGAGACTCGTATCGAGCGTCTGAAGCAGATCGAGAAGATGGCAGAGGATGGCACCTTCGACGTTCTTCCGAAGAAGGAAGTTGCGCTGATCAAGAAGGAGTGGGAGAAGCTTGAGGCTAACATCGGTGGCATCAAGGAGATGAAGGTTCTTCCGGACGCGATCTTCGTTGTAGATCCTAAGAAGGAGAAGATCTGCGTGAAGGAGGCTCATAACCTCGGCATCACCCTTTTCGGTATCGCAGATACCAACGCTGATCCTGAGGAGCTTGATTATGTAATCCCGGGTAACGATGACGCTATCCGTGCGATCAAGCTGATCGTCGGCAAGATGGCAGATGCTGTCATCGAGGCTAAGCAGGGCGATATGACAGAGGAAGAGGCTGCAGCAGCAACTGCTGGCGACGAGACTGTCGTTTCTACTGAGGCTTAATTAATTGATAACGCCAGCATTCGACAATTTCATAAATTGCAGAATGCTGGCTTTTCTTGTTTCAAAGGGAGCCGGTGGGGCTTCCATCAAATAAACATCCAGGAGGATAAAAAGATGGCAATTACAGCAGCTCAGGTTAAGGAGTTAAGAGATATTACCGGTGCAGGTATGATGGCTTGTAAGAAGGCACTCGCTGCTACCGAGGGTGACATGGATAAGGCCGTAGAGTTCCTTAGAGAGCAGGGCCTTGCAGGCGCTGAGAAGAAGGCCGGCAGAATCGCAGCAGAGGGTGTTTCCTTCGCAAAGGTTTCTGAGGACATGCACACTGGTGTTGTCGTAGAGGTTAACGCTGAGACCGATTTCGTAGCAAAGAACGCAAAGTTCCAGGCTTACGTTGATCAGGTTTGTGATCAGGCTCTTACAACTTCCGCTGCAGACATCGACGCTTTCCTCGCTGAGAAGTGGAACCTCGATGAGACCAGAACCGTCGCTGAGCAGCTTTCCGAGGAGATCTCCATCATCGGTGAGAACATGCACATCCGTCGTTTCCACAAGCTCGTTGAGAACGAGGGTCTCGTATCCGCTTACATCCACGCTGGTGGACGTATCGGTGTCATCCTTCAGGTGAAGTCCGACGTTGTCAACGACGCTGTCGCTGAGATGGCGAAGAACATCGCGATGCAGATCGCTGCTCTGAACCCGAAGTACACCACTCGTGCAGAGGTTGACCAGGAGTATCTCGCACACGAGACCGCTATCCTTACAGAGGCTGCCAAGAACGAGAAGCCGAACGCACCGGAGAAGGTTCTCAACGGTATGGTTCAAGGTCGTCTCAACAAGGAGCTCAAGGAGATCTGCCTCGTAGATCAGACCTACGTAAGAGCAGAGGATGGCAAGCAGAGCGTTCAGCAGTATGTTGATTCTGTAGCCAAGGCTCAGGGCGCGAAGATCCAGCTCGTAACCTTCGTACGTTATGAGACCGGTGAGGGCCTCGAGAAGAAGAGCGAGGACTTCGCAGCAGAGGTTGCTGCACAGCAGGCAGCTGCAAAGAAGAACTAATCTTCAAAGATGATAATTTCACCAGAGCTTCGGGCATGTCCCGAAGCTCTTTTGTTACTCGCCTACTGTTCAGATCGAATCCCCAGAGGGCCTAGTGCCGCTTAAGGTCCCCGGCTTAGATTGAACCGGTCTTGGAGTACTGTGTTTCTATTGCTGCCCTTCGGAGATTCGAATGAACATTGACCGGATTTTGTAAATTGACCTTCACCGCCCGAGTGCGCTACAATGTTCCCAAACAAAAAAACGGAGCATACTATGACCAGAAACTATAAGATGATTCTAAGCTACGACGGTTCCCGCTACTATGGCTGGGAGCACCAGCCGAACACCGAGCTCACGATCCAGGGAAAGCTTGAGCAGGTGCTGACCCGCATGATCTACGGCGACCAGTATCAGGCAGCGGACTGTGCCTCCTTCCCGATCACCGTCATCGGCGCGGGACGGACCGACGCCGGTGTGCATGCACGTGCGATGACTGCCAATGTGCTGCTCGATACCGATAAAACAGAAGAGGAGATCCGGAGCTACATGAACCAGTACCTCCCGGATGATATCAGCATCAACGAGCTGAAGCTCTGCGCAGATCGCTTTCACAGCCGCTTCAAGGCGTCAGGCAAGACCTACCGCTACAGCTGCTGGTACAGTGATCAGAAGCCGGTCTTCGAGCGGAAGTATGTCTCGGTTCTCGAGAAGCACCCGGACCTCGCAGCGATGCGGGAGGCTGCCGCGTACCTCATCGGGGAGCATGACTTCAGGTGCTTCTGCGGTAACAGCAAGATGAAAAAGTCGACCGTGCGAAAGATCGATACCGTGGAGATCACGGAGAACGGCCCTTACATCCGTCTCTACTTCCATGGCACCGGCTTCCTGCAGAACCAGATCCGCATCATGACCGGCACCCTCCTCGAGGTTGGCTTCGGAAAGCGGAGTCCGGAATCGATGAAGGACATCATCGCCTCCCGTGACCGGAAGATGGCCGGCGTCACGATGGAAGCGAAGGGGCTCTGCCTGATGAAGGTGGATTATGACTGATTCGCATGGGGATGAGATCATCGCAGACCATACGGATGCTTGTATCCCATTTCATCGTCGGTGATATGAGACGGATGAGAACATGGGATGCAGGATATGGACTATAGAGGATATACAGTATGAAAATGAGAAAGAATTTCATCGGCACCTGTCTGATCGCAGCGTTGCTTTTCGTAAGTAGCGCATTTACTTCACTGGCAGAGTTCGGACCAACCATCATCGATACCACGGGGCCTGTGACGAGCGCTCCGAGCGGTGACGATGCGAAGGCAGAAGCATTGGCGAAAACGCTGACCGCACAGATCACAGACCAGATCATCCTCGTCGTGGACCACAGCCTCGCCCTCTATAATAAGCAGGCGGACGGCAGCTGGCAGAAGGCGATGGAAACCTACTGCGGCTATGGGCGAAACGGACTGAAGGCCTGGAACGAGCGGCACGAGGGCGACCAGACGACGCCGGTCGGCTCCTTCCCGATCCTCCATGCGTTCGGCATCTCCCCGAATCCGGGCACGCAGATGAGCTGGCGCGATGTGACGCCGAACTCCTACTGGTCCGGCGAGCAGGCGACGTATAACACATGGGTCGAGAGCGCGACGCCGATCAGCGGAGAGCATCTCAGCGAGTACACGATCTGCTATAAGTATGCGATGGCCGTCGGCTTCAATGTGAACCCGACCGTCTACAAGCGCGGGTCTGCGATCTTCCTGCACTGCAAGAATCCGGCAGACTGGGGCTCGGCAGGCTGCGTTTCCGTCGAGGAAGCGGATATGATCGCGCTGCTGCAGCAGTGTCATAACGGCTGCTACATGATGATCGTGCCGAACGAGGCGTCGATCGCGAATTTCTAAGGAGCTCGGTAGCCTGTTCCGGCGGAAATCGTCCGCCGAATGAAAAAGATGTCGTGAGGCGAACCGTCCAGACAGGAGGATCCGGTCACGGCGTCATAAGCCGGGCCGGACAGCTCAGGCAGGAGAATTTCGTTTCCGCATAAGAGACGGAGCAGAAACAGACGGAAAAGTGGAGGCAGAAGGATGGAAGAAGAAAAGACGGTCCGTACGGGCCTGGTATGTGAAGGCGGCGCGATGCGCGGGATGTTCACCGCGGGTGTGCTCGATGTATTTTTGGAGGAGGGGATCCGCTTCGACGGTATGGTCGGAGTGTCGGCGGGTGCCACCTTCGGCTGCAATTTCAAGTCGCGGCAGATCGGACGCACGATCCGCTACAATAAGCGCTTCGCGAAGGACCGCCGCTACTGCAGCATTGAGTCCCTGCTGAAGACCGGAAACCTCTACAATGCCGAGTTCTGCTATCATACGCTTCCGGAAACGATCGATCTCTTCGACTGGGACAGCTTCCTCGCGAATCCGATGAAGTTCTACATGGTCGCGACGGACTGTGATACCGGGCGTCCGGTCTACCATGAGTGTAAGAGCTCGAATCCGGAGGAGATGGAGTGGTTCCGTGCGAGTGCCTCCATGCCGCTCGTGTCGAAGCCGGTCGTGATCCGTGGCCAGACGCTCCTCGATGGCGGTATCAGCAACGCGATCCCGCTCTCCTTCATGGAGCATATCGGCTATGAGCGCAATGTCGTCATCCTCACACAGGACCGGAGCTACCAGAAGAAACCGCAGGCGGGCATGCAGGCCTTCCGCAAGCTGCAGAAGCAGTATCCGCTCTGCTATGAGGCGATGAAGAATCGTCACTTCATGTATAACGATCAGCTCGCGGATGTGCACGCGAAGGAGACCACCGGTCAGGTACTGGTCATCCAGCCGCCAGCGCCTCTCGGCATACACCGCGTCGAGCACGATCCGGAGGCACTCGAGCGCGTATACCAGATCGGACGCAGCGAGGCAGAGAAGCGACTGGAGGAGGTCCGTGCCTTTCTCGGCTGAGATGTGCACAGTGATAGATCATTGCAGTTCAGCCAAGGGGCCGGAGGGGCGGCAACGGAGGCACAGTACTTCGAGACCGGTTCAATCTAAGCCGGGGACCCTAAGCGGCACTAGGCCCTCTGCAATCACTGAGTTTTCTTTATGAAAACTCAGCGTTGCAGAGGGTGCTAAGGAAAATAGTACCAAGTGCCGCTAAGGGTCCCCGGCTTGATTTCACACGGTCTCTACGTATGGCCACCGTTGCCGTCCCTCCGGGCCACGCCTTGACTTAACTACATCTGAACCATAACTCCGCCTATTGCAAACAAAAGGATTTACTTTATGAACTTCTATTTCGCACCGATGGAGGGCGTCACCGGCTATTATTTTCGGACCGCGTACAACGCCGCGTTCCCAGGCCTCGATCGCTTCTATACGCCGTTTCTCTCGGCGAATGATACCTTCCAGTTTACACACCGTGAGGAGCGCGATGTCGCACCGGAGCATAATCTCGGCATGCGCGTCGTGCCGCAGATCATCACGAATAACGCAGAGATGTTCGTCTGGGCCATCCGGGAGATGGCGAAGCTCGGTTATACCGAGGTGAATCTCAATGCAGGCTGCCCGAGTGGCACGGTCGTCGCGAAGGGGAAAGGCGCCGGTCTGCTCCGGGACCCGGATCGCCTCGACGAGTTCCTCGATCAGACCTTCGAGCTTCTGGAGAAAGAAGGTATCTGCTATGATGTCGCGGACGCACCTGAGGTACCGCTCTTCGTGAAGATGCCTTCGGCAGAGACATTGGACTCGAAATACGCGGAGGCATCCGAGGCATCGCGCGACGAGATGAACGAAGCGGCAGAGACATTGGCCTCGGAAGAGGGAGACGGCGCGATCCGCCCGAAGCCGGTGAAGACCACAGATGGCCGGACGCATGTCTGCATCTCCGTGAAGACCCGGATCGGCGGCTGGGAACCGGACGAAGCCGGCGAGCTGATCCGTGTCTACAACCGTTACCCGCTGAAGGATCTCATCGTTCACCCGCGTGTGCAGAAGCAGATCTACCGCGGAGAGGTGCATCTCGACGTCTTCCGGCAGTTCGTCGAGGCGTCGAAGCATCACCTCGTGTATAACGGAGACATCGTCACCGTCGCAGACTATGAGCGGATCACCCGGATGTTCCCGGAGATTGACAGTATCATGATCGGCCGCGGACTCCTCACAAATCCGGCGCTGGTGCGTGAGATCCGGGGCGGGGCAGCGGCGACGCTCGAGGAGCTGAAGGCCTTCCACGAGCAGCTGCTCGAGAATTACATGACGGAGATGCAGAGTGAACGGAACACCCTGTTTAAGATGAAGGAGTACTGGAACTGGCTGAGTCAGTCCTTCGAAGGCAGCGATCGCTACATGAAGGAGATCCGGAAGGCAGATACTATCGTGCGCTACCGTGCGGCGGTACGAAATCTGCTCGCGAACTGTCCACTGAAGGGAGAGGTGTAAGACATTATGATCATCGAATATCCATCCTACTATGAAAAGTTCCGCTGCATCGGAGGCCACTGCCCGGACACCTGCTGTGCCGGCTGGGAGGTCGACGTCGACGAGGCGTCGAGCGCATACTACCGCAGCGTGGAGGGCAGCTTCGGAGACACGCTGCGCGCCCATATCCAGGAAGAGGACGGCGACTGCTTCTTCCCGCTCACGAAGGAAGGCCGCTGCCCGTTTCTTCGGAAGGACCTTCTCTGTGAGATGTATATACAGCTCGGGGAGGAGAGTCTCTGTCAGACCTGCACGGAGTACCCGCGCTACTTCATGGACATCGGAAATTATGAGCAGATCGACATGAGCCTGAGCTGCATGGAGCTCGGCCGCATCTTCTTCACGGAGTGTGCGCGGATCAAGTATATCCGCTCCGAGAATGAGATCCCGGGTGAGGAGATCAGTGAAGAAGAACAGGAGACCCTCATCGAGGTGCTTGCACTTCGAAACCGCTGCATCGCGCTTCTCCAGGATCACGACGGTGCCTTCCTCGATGCATGGCAGGCCGTACGCGCCCTCGTCGCCGAAGCGCAGGGCCTCGATCCGAAGGAAGCCGACGCGGAGCGAAGCTATCTGAAGGAGGATTTCCCGGCCCTCGTCGAGTGCATGAAGCATCTCGATTCCCTCCGTCCGGAGTGGGATGCCCTCGTCGAAGACTACGAGCAGAAGATCGCAGATCCGCACTTCCTCGATGCACTTCCTCTGTTCATGCAGGCGGAAGCCGCGCAGCTCGACCGCTGGTTCACGAAGCTCGCCGTCTACTTCGTCTACCGCTACTTCATCCACACCTGCATCGACGGCGATATCGAAATCGAGCTCTGCCTCGTCCACCGTAGCCTCATGATGATCCTCTTCATGCTCTACAGCCGCTGGACCGGACAGCAGCAGCTCGACGTCGCGGACATCATCGACGTCGCGCACCTCTTCTCGAAGGAGGTCGAGCACGACGAAGGCAATGTGAATCTGCTGAAATCAATCTGATGACCGGAGCCCCGGAGGGGCGACAACGGAGGCACAGTACTCCGAGACCGGTTCAATCTAAGCCGGGGACCCTAAGCGGCACTAGGCCCTCTGCAATCGCTGAGTTTTCTTGATGAAAACTCAGCGTTGCTAGAGGGTGCTAAGGAAAATAGTACCAAGTGCCGCTAAGGGGACCCGACTTGATTTCACACGTTCTCTACGTATGGCCTCCGTTGTCGCCCCTCCGTGGCTCCGGTCATTCTGCACAATCAACTTGCCCGAATCAACGTTCTACGTTAAAATGATTAATAGGAGCGTCTCGCATCCCTGAGACGAAATAGAGCGTTGAAAGAATTCTCAAGAAAACATATCCATATCATCCTGTGTACCCTCTCGGCCGGCTTTATCCTCTGTGGCCTCGTGATGCTCATCCAGGACTTCTACAACTCGACCTATGCGCCGGATACGTCTGCTGCCACCGTGCAGGAGGCTTCTTTTTCGAGTGCGGACGTTCTCTTTCTGAGCTCCTACAGCCGGAGCTTCATCACCGTGCCGGATCAGGAGAAGGGGATGCTGAAGGTGTTCGACCAGTACCCGGGGATCAACGTGACCGAGGAGTTCATGGATACCCGAAACTACCCGGCGGAAGGGAATCTGCAGAATGTCTACAACAGTCTGCTCTATAAGTATCGGAATCAGGATGCGTTTGACGCCATCATCCTCGCGGATGATGCTGCACTGAAGTTCGGTCTCCGCTATCGCGATACCCTCTTTAAGGGCAGCCCGATGGTCTTTATGTGCATCAATGATTTCGACCACGCACGTGGCGCGATGAACTATCATGATGTCACCGGTAAAACGGAGAATTTCGACCTGAAGGGCACGATCGAAGTCGCGGCGAAGCTTCTTCCGAAGGCGGATACGATCGTCACCATCTATGATGAAACCGACTCCGGACTCGGTGACTTCAAGCAGATGCAGAAGCTCGAAGCTGATTTCCCGGACTATAGCTTCCAGTATATCAATACCTCGATGCTCTATACCGACGAGCTGACACAGCAGCTCGAAAGCATCGACCAGGATTCCATCGTAATCTTCATGGATGCCTTCGAAAATGCAGATGGCTCGATTTATGATGTCGAAACGAGTGCAGCGTTCATCGCAGAGCACTGTCCGGTGCCGGTTTTCCGTGCCTCGATCGGCGGTCTCGGCTGCGGCCTCGCCGGCGGACATTACTTCGACTACGAAGCGGCAGGAGAGATCGCTGCGCGTACCGTCATTGACATCCTGAATGGTGCATCGGCGGATGCTATGCCGGTGGACTATGAGAACGTCAGCCACTATGCCTTCGATTATGATGTCCTGAAGAAGCATGGACTGGGCACCTATGTCCTTCCGAAGGATACCGAATTCATCAACGAGCCGCTGAGCTACTTCAGGCAATATAAGGCGATCATCCTGCCGAGTGCCTACATCATGACCGGCCTCTTTATCGGGCTGATCGTTCTCGAAATCTCAAACGAAGAGAAGCGGCGCAAGACCCGCGAGCTGACCTACTCCAGAAACAAGCTGCAGTATATGTATGAGCATGATACGATGACACAGCTGCCGAACCGGAGCCATGCCGATGTGCGCATGCAGGAGCTGCTGCAGGAGGGCGGCACCCATACCCTCATGCTCATCGATATCGATAACTTTAAAACCCTGAACGATACCTTCGGCCACGGCGCTGGCGATTATGTACTGAAGGAGATGGCCCGTCGCCTCCGCCTCGTCGCGGTGAAGTACCAGGGCTTCGTTTCCCGTTACGGCGGTGATGAGTTCGCCATCCTGTTTGCGAATGAAATCAACCAGGACAGCGGCGAGATGCTATCGTATCTCCGAAACATCCTGAATGAACCATACATCTATGAAGAGCAGCATCTGACCGTTACCCCCAGCATCGGTGTAACGACGTCGGCCGGGAAGGAACGCCTCATCAATGAGCTTTTCTCCGAGGCAGACAAGGCGCTGACAGAGGCGAAGAGCCGCGGCAAGCATACGGCGGTATTCTTCGATGCGACGATGCATGAGCGCATCCTCGAGGAGGACAATATCGTCCTGACCCTGCATGATGCCTGTGATCACGACGGTTTCCGGATCGTCTACCAGCCGCAGATCTCGACGAAAACCGGCAAAGTCATCGGCTACGAGGCCCTCGTACGCCTGAAGAGCGGTGCATACTATCCGGACCGCTTCATTGCCCCAGCAGAGAAGTACGGCATGATCATCCGGATCGGCCGTATCGTCACCGAAAAGGTCATCCATCAGATGGCCGTCTGGCGCGCCCAGGGCGTGGAGCTTCAGAAGGTGTCCATCAACTACTCGGCGAAGCAGCTGCAGGATGAAGAGTACGTGCAGTACTTGAAGTCCCTGCTTCAGAAGGAAAACATCTCGCCGGATCTCATCGAGATCGAGGTTACGGAGAGTCTCTATATGGAGTATAAGGAGCAGACGAACATGCTCTTCCGGCAGCTTCGGGAGCTCGGGATCGGCCTCGCCCTCGACGACTTCGGCACGGGCTACTCGTCGCTGAACTACCTCACCTTCATCCCGGCGGACCGTATCAAGCTGGATAAGAAGATGACGGACACCTACCTCCAGCAGGGAAAGACCAACATCATCAAGAACATCGTCAACATCGCGCATGACCTCAATATGACACTCTGTATCGAGGGTGTCGAGAATCGCGCGCAGTATGACCTCGCCACGGCCCTCGGCTGTGACGACGTCCAGGGCTACTTCTTCAGTCGCCCGATGGATGGCAACGCTGTCCCATATTATAGAGTGGAGTTTCTGG
This sequence comes from Oribacterium sp. HCP3S3_B9, assembly GCF_052064255.1. Lineage (NCBI taxonomy): Bacteria > Bacillati > Bacillota > Clostridia > Lachnospirales > Lachnospiraceae > Oribacterium > Oribacterium sp. HCP3S3_B9. Next base: position 67,238 of record NZ_JBQHVY010000002.1, on the reverse strand, counting down.
ATTCATGACAGAGAAGAGAATTGAACATTTGACCAGTGATACACAGGAGGACAATGCCGACATCCGGCACGACGCGGAAGCAGGTGCCAGCGCACAGTCAGCGGACAATGCTGACACAATGATGTCTGCCACTACTTCTACGGCAGGCGGAGAGCCAGTGAAGCATCAGCGGCGGAAGCGCTACAGCGGGAAGTATCCGCGCCGCTTCGACGAAAAGTATAAAGAGCTGAACCCGGAGAAGTACCAGGACGACATCGTGAAGATCATCCAGAAGGGGAAGACTCCGGCAGGGATGCACATCTCGATCATGGTGAAGGAGATCCTCGATGTGCTGAAGATTCAGCCGGGCGAGATCGGCATGGATGCCACCCTCGGCTACGGCGGGCACACGGAGAAGATGCTCGAGCAGCTCCATGGACAGGGGCACCTCTACGCGACGGACGTCGATCCGATCGAGTCGGCGAAGACCGAGAAGCGTCTCCGTGAGAAGGGCTACGGGGAGGATATTCTCACCATCCGTCATCTGAATTTCCGGGACATCGACCAGGTCACGGGGAATGGCGACAAATTCGATTTCGTCCTCGCGGATCTCGGCGTCTCCTCGATGCAGATCGATAATCCGGAGCGGGGCTTCAGCTATAAGACCGACGGCCCGCTGGACCTGAGACTCAATCCGGAAGCCGGCGAATCGGCTTCCGAGCGCCTGCGCACGCTGTCCTATGACGACATGGTGAACATGTTCATCGAGAATTCCGATGAGCCGTATGCTGAGCGTATCGCGAGGGAGATCGACCGCGGTCTCCATAAGGGGATGAAGTTTGAAACGACGACTGAGCTTCGGGGCACCATCGCGAAGGCCCTCGCCTTCCTTCCGGAGAAGGAGCAGAAGGACGCCGTGAAGAAGTCCTGCCAGCGTGTCTTTCAGGCACTGCGCATCGACGTAAACAGTGAGTTCGAGGTGCTCTATGACTTCCTCGAGAAGCTGCCGGATTGTCTGAATCCGGGTGCCCGCGTCGCCATCCTTACCTTCCACAGCGGTGAGGACCGTCTCGTGAAGAAGTTCTTCAAGGAGATGCAGAAGGCCGGCATCTATCGCGAGGTCTCCCGTGACGTCATCCGCCCGGGAAAGGAAGAGTGCTTCATCAACCCGCGGGCGCACTCGACGAAGCTCCGCTGGGCGATCAAGTAAAGATCATATAAATCCAGAACAGCCCGGAGGGGCGGCAACCGAAACACAGTACTACGAGCTCGGAAGACTCTAAAATTCCATCCCTAAGAAGTACTAGGCCCTCTGCAATCGCTGAGTTTTCCTGATGAAAACTCAGCGTTGACAGAGGGTTCTAAGGAGAGATACACCAAGTACTTCTAAGGGATGGAATTTTGATTCTTCACGAGCTCTTCGTATGGTTTCGGTTGTCGCTCCTCCTGGCCGCTCTGTATCCAATATGAATTGACAAGACAGACTGACTTTTTTATACTAATTGCGATTTGTTTTTTGATATTTAATAACGGTGGATCGGTGCAGGGTGGCACCGGCGAAGCAGGGAATAAGAGGGAGTAGTACGATGTTTAAAAAGGGTTTCGATAACGATAAGTACCTTAAGATGCAGTCGGAGCATATCCGTGAGCGTATTTCGAAGTTTGGCGGTAAGCTCTATCTTGAGTTCGGCGGCAAGCTGTTCGATGATTACCATGCATCACGTGTGCTTCCGGGCTTTCAGCCGGATAGTAAGATCCGCATGCTGCGTGAGTTGAAGGATGACGCGGAGGTCGTGATCGTCATCAATGCCGGCGACATCGAGAAGAACAAGGTCCGTGGGGATCTCGGCATCACCTACGATATGGACGTGCTGCGACTCATCGATGCGTTCCGCGGCTATGGCCTCTATGTGGGCTCCGTCGTGCTCACCCGCTTCGATGGGCAGGAGAGTGCGATCGCTTACAAGAAGAAGCTCGAGTCCCTCGGTATCAAGGTCTACCGTCATTACCCGATCTCCGGGTATCCTGGCAACGTACCGCTCATCATCAGCGAGGAGGGCTTCGGCAAGAACGACTACATCGAGACGACCCGCTCCCTCGTGGTCGTGACCGCACCGGGCCCGGGTTCCGGAAAGATGGCCGTCTGCCTGAGCCAGCTCTACCAGGAGAACAAGCACGGCGTCAAGGCCGGCTACGCGAAGTTCGAGACCTTCCCGATCTGGAACATCCCGCTGAGTCATCCGGTCAATCTAGCCTACGAGGCGGCGACCGCCGACCTCAACGACGTCAACATGATCGACCCGTATCACCTCGAAGCCTATGGCAAGACCACGGTCAACTATAACCGTGACGTCGAGGTCTTCCCTGTCCTGAACGCGATGTTCCAGCGCATCTACGGCGAGAGCCCGTACAAGTCCCCGACCGACATGGGTGTCAACATGGCCGGCTACTGCATCGAAAACGACGAGAACTGCTGCTATGCCTCCCGCCTCGAGATCATCCGCCGCTACTACACGGCGCTCTGCGATCTTCGCAAGGGAAACGGCGCACAGTCCATCGTTGATAAGCTCGAGCTTCTGATGGAGAAGGCCAATGTCTCCACGAACGACCGCCCGGTGATTTCAGCGGCCAAGCAGAAGGCGGCGCTGACCGGCGACCCGGCCGCAGCGATTGAGCTCCCGGACGGCACCATCATCACCGGAAAAACTTCCTCGCTGCTCGGCGCGGTGAGCGCGATGCTCCTGAATGCCCTGAAGGTTCTCGGTGGCATCGACGACTCCGTGAACCTCATGTCCCCGGAGATCATCGAGCCGATCCAGCACCTGAAGACGGCGCACCTCGGCAACCACAATCCGCGTCTCCACCTCGATGAGATGCTGATCGCCCTCACCATCTGCGCGACCCATGACCCGAACGCCGAGACCGCGATGCAGCAGCTCGAGAAGCTCCGCGGCTGTGAGGCACACAGCTCTGTCATCCTGTCTGAAGTCGACGAAAACACCTTTAAGAAGCTCGGCGTCAACGTGACCTGCGAGCCGCAGTACCAGACGAAGAAGCTCTTCCACAAGTAAATTCCAAACTGTGCCGGCAACGGCACAGTTTTTTGTAAGCATTGAGATCAATCGTAGGCATGATGAGGCGGGAAAATGCACACCATGCCTACTATAGAGTGAAAAATATGACCAGAACCAGTGAACTAAAAGAAAACAGCGGAAACAGTCGGATCACCGTCTCCCTCGGGGCAGATGTCAGTGAAGGCTATGTGCTGCGCTATGAGCTGCACCCTGCAGAGCACTTCACATTCACAGCGATGACGCTGGGGCTCGAAACGCCGCAGCAGCTCGGGGAGCGCCTCGCTGCACAGGTCATCGCAACCCTCGATGAGAGAGAGGAGCAGCCGGATCGCATCGCCTGCGACCTCTACCCGAAGTTCCCAACGACCTACGCCGCTGAAGTCCTCGCGGAGCACTATCGGGTGCCGATGCTTCGTATGCAGAAGTGTCACCGCGCGATTCTCGACGCGATGGATGCCAGTATGCAGTCCGATGCAACGCGAACTCCATCGCTTCGCGAGGATGGGCAGATGAGCGCAGATGCAGAGAAGATGGATACAGCGTCCCATCGCATCGAACAGCTGAAAACGCACAGCACAGCCGCAGCAGCGGACGTACGTAACGAGAGCACTGCCGTGCTCGGCATCTGCCTCGATGACCTCAGCTACGGCTCCGACGGCACGCTCTGGGGCGGTGAGATCCTCGAGATCTCCGGCGAGAGCTTCACGCGTCTCGCCTCGATCCATCCCTATCAGCTGATCGGCACGAATATGGAGCTCCACAGCTCGACGCCATGGCAGACTGCCGTATCGATGCTCTATGACCTCGCGCGTATGGCCCATAACGAGGACGAAGCCATCCGGGACTTCGTCGCGAAGCAGGCGGCCTCCGAAAAGGTTCACCTCCTCGATCTCTGCAGCCTGAACGACGCCCGCGCCCAGTATATCGCGCAGGATCGAAATAAAAACACCACCCGCTCCACCTCGGCGAGCGGCCTCTTCGACGCCGCCGCAGCCATCCTCGGTTTCCAGCGCATCAGCACAGCGACGGGAAGAACAGCGATGGAAGCATTGACCGAAACCGCGGAAGCGTTCGAACAGCAGGCGGTTTCGGGAAACACCGAGCCATATGTAGAAAATGACCTGCATGGATCTACGGATATCCGAAATGCAGCACAAAGCGAAATGAATGGATGCGCCGAACAAGACCGAAAATCGATCATTCTGCGTGGAAAATATAAGGCGCAGATCGACGCGCTCTACGCGAAGCTCGAGAAGCTCATCGCGGCCGCCGAAGAGATGGACGACCCGACCCTCGAGCCGGGCGACCTCTGGGAAGACACCGACGAAGGTGCCTTCAGCGAAACCAACGCCGACGACCATCCGGACATCCTCCACACAGAGCAGCTGATCCGCCTCCTCGCCGACGAACGGATCCGCTACCTTACAAGCCTAGGAAAACGCAATTACGACCACCCGCTGAATCGGAAGCACCCGGACGCAGGCAGCGCCGACGACAACAGCCGCCTCCTCGCCTGGTTCCTCCTCGACGCCCTCGCAAAGATCTGCGTTCAGTATTGTGCGGGAAAGCACGTTGTGCTTTCAGGGCATTTCCTGAAAGCAACGCGCTTAAGGGAACGATTCGAAGAAAAACTTAAGCTAGCACGCGGCCCTGTAGTATGGTAGAATACTTCAGATAGAAGCTTGTGGGGGATCGTGATACGCGTCGTTTCCGTACGCCCCGCGCGCACTATGAAAAGGAGATACTATGGCAGAGAAGAATAGAAGAGTCATGCTGAAGCTGTCCGGTGAGGCACTGGCAGGTGAAAAGCATTTCGGCTTTGATGATGATACGATTCGGGCCGTCGCACAGGAAGTGAAGACCGCAGTCGATGCCGGCGTACAGCTGGCCATCGTGATCGGTGGCGGTAACTTCTGGCGTGGTCGTCAGTCCGTGGAGGTCGATCGCTATAAGGCAGATCAGGTCGGCATCCTCGCAACCGTGATGAACTGCATCTATGTTTCCGAGATTTTCCGGACACAGGGCATGAAGACGAAGGTGATGTCTTCGATCCAGATCGGCGACATGGCCGAGCTCTTTAATAAGGATAAGGCGATCAAGGCGATGGAGAAGGGCACAGTCATCTTCTGTGCCGGCGGCACCGGCCACCCGTACTTCTCGACCGACACCGGCGTCGTACTCCGTGCCGTCGAGCTGAACTGCGAGGAGATCCTGCTTGCGAAGGCCATCGACGGTGTATACGATTCCGACCCGAAGACGAATCCGAACGCGAAGAAGTTCGACACCATCCGTATCCAGGATGTCGTCGACCAGCGCCTCGGCGTCATCGACCTTTCCGCATCCGTCATGTGCATGGAGAACCACATGCCGCTCGCGATCTTCTCCCTGAACGAGAAGAACGGCATCTCAAACGCACTGAAGGGAAAGATTACCGGCACCCGCGTAAGCGCAGACTGAGGATGCCCACCATGTCCGACGAGAACGCCGCGCGAAGCATGCACAGCACGGTGCTGTCGATGACGCAGCGCGAAGAGATACACAGCACAGCCCAGCCCAGCGCAGTGCTGATGATGACGCAGCGCGAAGAGATGCAGCACGAGGACAGAAGCATTGGCCCACAGGCCGAACTGAACTTATCAACAACCCGAAAAGGGTAACAATAGGAGGACCAGATCATGGATGATCAATTTACCATTTACATCGAAAAGATGCACAAGACCCACGATAATCTGATGGACGAGCTTGCGACTATCCGCGCAGGCCGTGCGAACCCGCACGTACTCGACCGTATCACGGTGGACTACTACGGCACACCGACCCCGATCCAGCAGGTGGGCAATGTTTCCGTCCCGGAGGCACGTCTCATCCAGATTCAGCCATGGGATAAGAGCATGCTGAAGGAGATCGAGAAGGCCATCAATGTGTCCGAGCTCGGTATCAATCCTGTAAACGATGGTACCGTCATCCGTCTCGTATTCCCGGAGCTCACCGAGGAGAGACGTAAGGAGCTGACGAAGGATGTTAAGAAGAAGGGTGAGGCAGCGAAGATCGCCATCCGTAACATCCGTCGTGATGCCATGGATCTCGCAAAGAAGCTCGAGAAGTCTTCCGAGATGACCGAGGATGATCTTACGAGAGCGACCAAGGACATCCAGGAGCTCACGGATCACATGTGTGAGAAGATCGACTCCTCTGTCGAGGCGAAGAACAAGGAGCTCATGACCGTTTAATCGGTGGCTTCGTAACGAGCACAGCGATCTGGAGAGACAGAAGGAGGATTGCGACACGCTCCGTGCGTGTTCGCGGGCCTGCGCACCCTGTCTTAGAGGAGATTTCAGTGGATATCATCAATTCTGAGGGCCGGAACATCCCGGCCCATATCGCCATCATACTGGATGGCAATGGACGCTGGGCGGAGCATAAGGGCCTCCCGCGTGCCATGGGCCATAAGCAGGGCTGTGAGACGCTGGAGAAGACCGTCGCCGACTGTGCGCGTCTCGGCGTGCAGTACCTGACCGTCTATGGCTTCTCGACTGAGAACTGGAAGCGCTCCGAGGAGGAGGTCGCTGCCCTGATGAAGCTCTTTCGCTTCTACATGGTGAAGCTCATCAAGGTCGCGAACGAGCATAACGTACGCGCCCGCATGATCGGTGAGCGCAGCCGCTTCGCACCGGACATCCAGGAGGGCATCCGCCGTCTCGAGGAGGAGACGAAGCAGAACACCGGCATGACCTTCGTTTTCGCCGTGAACTACGGCTCACGCGACGAGATCGTCCGTGCGGTTCGTAAGTACACGATCGAGGCGATCCGCGCAGGAAAGAGTGAAGAGGAGATCGAGGCGCTGACCGAGCAGGCCTTCGCCGGCTACCTCGACACGGCCGGTATGCCGGATCCGGATCTCGTCATCCGCACCTCCGGTGAGTTCCGCATATCGAACTACCTGCTCTGGCAGAGTGCGTACGCGGAGTACTACATCACGCCAGTGCTCTGGCCGGATTTCACGAAGGATGAGCTTCTGAAGGCGATCGACAGTTTCAACAGCCGGGAGCGACGCTTCGGTGGTCGGAAAAAGTGATGTGCTTCTGAAGGTCTACAATGCTCCCGTCAGTCGGGCGTGACGCTTCGGCAGCAGAAAATATAAATATCCGAGCGGAACAGGCTTCCTTTTGCGTTGTATCAACAGTGTGTAAGGGTGGCCTGTCCTTTGTATTTTGAGGTACACTATGGCAGAAACTGAGAACTTAAAGAAAGATCAAAATGAAAAGAAGATGAAGTCCTTCGTCACGCGGCTTCTGAGCGGTATCGTGCTCGTCCTGATCGCGATCCTCACCGTCCCACGCGGCGGACTCCCGCTGTTTGTCCTGACCTTTCTGATCTCCATGATCGGACTCTTCGAGCTCTACCGCGTCTTCGGCATCGAGCACACGTCCCTCGGACTGGTCGGCTATCTCACGACCATCGGCTACTACATCATCGTCTGGTTCCATGTCGAGGAGTACTACCCACTGATGATCGTGCTCAGCCTCATGGCGCTGATGGCCTTCTACGTCATCACCTACCCGGCCTACAAGATTTCTCAGGTTGCGAAGGCCTTCATGGGCTTCTGCTATGCCGGCATCATGATGAGCTACATCTACCAGACCCGTACGCTGCCGGACGGCAAGTACCTCGTCTGGCTCATCTTCCTCGCGAGCTGGGGCTCCGACACCTGCGCGTACTGCGCCGGCATGCTCTTCGGGCGTCATAAGATGACTCCGATCCTGAGCCCGAAGAAGACCGTGGAGGGTGCCCTCGGCGGTGTCCTCGGTGCAGCGCTGCTCGGCTGTCTCTATGCGACCGTCTTCCGGCGCGGCTTCGCTATCATCGCAAACCCTGGCATCGCATGCGGTATCTCCTGTGCGATCGGCGCGCTGATCTCCATGGTCGGCGACCTCACCGCCTCCGGCATCAAGCGCGATTACGAGGTGAAGGACTACGGGCACCTGATCCCGGGCCACGGCGGCATCCTGGATCGCTTCGACTCTGTCCTGTTCACGGCTCCGGCGGTCTACTTCGCCCTGAGCTTCCTGATCTGACGCCGTCGCTGTCTGTGGCCAATGCAGCCGCCAGGAAGCATATACCCATCCGCTGCCTGCATCAGCCACGGCAGGATGCGTGGTCTCTGTGAAAGCAGTGAAGGATATTGAAATCTTTATGAATCGAGGAAAATTATGAGAAGATTAGTCATACTGGGATCAACGGGCTCCATCGGAACCCAGACCATCGATGTGATCGAGGGGGATCCCGAGATCCAGGTCACCGGACTCGCCGTCTATGGCTCCATCGAGCAGCTGAAACCGCAGGTGGAGAAGCTCCATCCGGAGGCCGTCTGCATCTATGATGAAGCGAAGGCGGAGGCCTTCCGAAGCTACGGACTCCCGGTGAAGGTGCTGAGCGGGATGGACGGGCTGATCGAGCTCGCGACCATGGCGCACTGCGATGAGGTCGTGGTGTCCGTCGTCGGCATGATCGGTATCCAGCCGACCATCGCAGCACTGAAGGCCCATAAGCAGGTCGCCCTCGCGAACAAGGAGACCCTCGTCTGCGCCGGTCACATCATCATGCCGCTGGCCGCGTCGTGTGGTATCGAGATCAAGCCGATCGACTCCGAGCACAGTGCCATCTGGCAGTCCCTCACCGGCGAGCCACATGACGCCATCGAAAAGATCCTGCTCACGGCCTCCGGCGGACCATTCCGCGGAAAGAAGCGGGACGAGCTTCGCGGGAAGACGAAGGAGGATGCGCTGAAGCACCCGAACTGGTCGATGGGACGGAAGATCACGATCGACTCCGCGACGATGGTCAATAAGGGTCTCGAGGTCCTCGAAGCCAGCTGGCTCTTCGATGTACCGGTCGATGAGATTCAGGTCGTCGTGCAGCCGCAGTCCATCGTGCATTCTGCCGTACAGTATGTTGACGGCGCGGTGAAGGCGCAGCTCGGCCTGCCGGACATGCGTATCCCGATCGAGTACGCCCTGTATGCGCCGAACCGCCGTGCGCTGAAGGAGGACGAGCGACTCGACCTCGCAGCACTGATGCAGCTTACGTTCGAAAATCCGGATATGGAGACCTTTAAGGGCCTCGCCCTCGGCTACCGCGCCGGCCGGACCGGCGGCTCCATGCCGACCGTCTACAACGCCGCGAACGAAGAAGCGGTCGCGATGTTCCTGCAGGACCGCATCGACTTTCTGGAGATCGCCGACGTCATCGAAGAAGCCATGGACGCCCATGAGGGCCACGTCCTCGCGGCACCGACCCTCGCGGAGATCCTCGAGATCGAAGCCTGGGCCCGCGACTTCGTACGGACACACTCACAAATCGTACGAGTGTAGGTATCTGCTTCGGCTAAGTAACAGTTCAGCTAAGGGGACCCGGCTTGATTTCACACGGCCTCTACGTATGGCCTCTGTTGCCGCCCCTCCGGGACCCTTTTTATTAAGGAGTTTATGACTATTATCAGTATTATCATCGCTATATTCGGCCTCGGCTTCCTGGTTTTCTTCCATGAACTCGGTCATTTTCTGGCTGCGAAGCTCTGTCACGTCGGTGTCCTCGAGTTTTCCATCGGGATGGGGCCGCGGATTCTCAGCCGTGTCGTCGGAAATACACGATACTCCCTCAAGCTTCTGCCGCTCGGCGGAAGCTGTGCGATGCTCGGAGAGGACAACGCCGGCTCCGGCGATTTCTCGACCCCGCAGGGCCGCGCGGAGGAGCGTGCTGTCACTGGCGATGATGCAGGCATAGAATGTCGAGATGATGTCCAGCCTGAGGCCGGTCGTCCTGCATCCAGCACAGATGCCGACACGTTTTCGAACCGGGAAGCCGGTTCAGAACTGCACTGGATCGACTACGACGGTGTCCGTTTCCGAAGTGACGAGATCGCGAAGTACAGCTTCAACGAGAAGTCGACGCCGCAGCGCTTCTTCATCTGCATCGCCGGTGTGCTGAACAACTTCATCCTCGCGACCATCCTCGCCTTCGTGCTGGTCGGCTTCTGTGGCTATGACCGTCTTTACGTCATGGACACGACGCCGGATACACCCGTGGCGGAGGCCGGCTTCGTGCGCGGGGATGCACTGCAGTCGATCGGCTATGAGGGAAAGTCGAAGAGTGCAGTACCGGGCTACCGGGACCTCTTCATCTGGCTCTATGTAAATGCCACCGACTTCGATGAGAACACGAAGCTGGAGGCCGTGGTGCTTCGGGATGGAGTGAAGAAGACGCTCGACTTTCAGCCGTACTATGATGCAACGCAGCAGAAGTATAAGCTCGGTATCAGCTTTTACGGTGGTCGCTTCCTGCCGTCCGACCCGCGAGAGTTCGTCGAGGATGCCTTTTACGAGGTTCGCTACAACACGACCGTCGTGCTCCAGAGCCTGCGACTTCTGTTCCATGGCCGCGTACAGCGCCAGGAGGTCATGGGACCGGTCGGCACGGTGACGGTCATGGGCTCCACGGTCGAGCAGTCCTCCCAGTACGGTGCGCTCAATGCTTTCCTCGTACTGCTGGAGCTCCTCGTGATGCTCTCGGCAAACCTCGGTGTGATGAATCTGCTGCCGGTGCCGGCTCTCGATGGCGGACGCCTGCTGTTCATCCTGCTCGAGATGATTTCGAGACGACGCCTCGACCCACAGCTCGAGGAGCGCATCAACCAGATCGGCATGATCCTGCTGCTGCTTCTGATGGCCGTGGTCATGTCGAACGATATACTGAATCTGTTCACCGGCGCATACAGCGCGATGCTGGGGCACTGAAAGCACTTGTCCGCAGGATAAAAAGCAGGAGAGGCGTGCGCAAAGCGGCTACCGCGATCGGAACCGCAACGCGAAGTGAAGATATAAAAGGCCGGAGCATTGGCCGCATATACAGGAGGAAATGTGATGTTAGCAAGAGAGAAGACCCGTGTGGTTTCGATCGGAAATGTAAAGATCGGCGGGGAGAACCCGATCGCAATCCAGTCCATGTGCAACACGAAGACCGAGGATGTCGCGGCGACCGTCGCGCAGATCCACCGCCTCGAGAAGGCCGGCTGCCAGATCATCCGCTGCACCGTGCCGACCCACGAGGCCGCGCTGGCGATCCGCGAGATCAAGAAGCAGATCTCGATTCCGCTCGTGGCCGACATCCATTTCGACTACCGCATGGCCATCGAAGCGATGGAAAACGGCGCGGATAAGATCCGCATCAACCCGGGCAACATCGGCTCGAACGAAAAGATCCGGACTGTCGTGGACTGCGCGAAGGAGCGGAACATCCCGATCCGTGTCGGCGTAAACTCCGGCTCCCTCGAGAAGGACCTGATCGCGAAGTATGGCGGTCACGTCACAGCTGAGGGCATCGTGGAGTCTGCGCTCGATAAGGTCCATCTCATCGAGGACATGGGCTATGATAATCTCGTCATCTCCATCAAGTCCTCCGATGTCCTGATGTGCACCCGCGCGCACGAGCTCATCTGCCAGCAGACGGACTACCCGCTCCACGTCGGCATCACCGAAGCCGGCACTATGTGGTCCGGCAATATCAAGTCCGCTCTCGGCCTCGGGATGATCCTTTCCCAGGGGATCGGCAATACCATCCGTGTATCGCTGAGCGCGGATCCGGTCGAGGAGGTCAAGTCCGCGAAGCTCATCCTCCGTACCCTCGGGCTCCGGAAGGGCGGCATCGAGGTCGTGTCCTGTCCGACCTGCGGCCGTACGAACATCGATCTGATCGGGCTCGCCAATCAGGTTCAGACCATGGTGGAGGAGTTCGATGATAAGTCACTGAAGGTTGCGGTCATGGGCTGCGTCGTGAACGGCCCGGGTGAAGCGAAGGAAGCCGACCTCGGCATCGCCGGCGGTAAGGGCGAGGGCCTCCTCATCAAGAAGGGCGAGATCATCCGCAAGGTACCGGAGGATCAGCTGCTCGAAGTGCTCCGGGAGGAAATCGCAAAATTCTGATTTTGAAGTGGTTGACAGACAGGGGTCTGACCCCCTTTGTGGGGTCAGACCCCTTGAATTGCTTTACACAACGATAGATTGTGAGGGTGTGATGGCAGGCAGTGAGGGCGGAGAACCGTAAAGCAGTTCTCCGCACCACCGCCTGTCCATCAGCACTTAAAGGAACGTTATGAAGAAATTTTTGGAAGTTTTCGACAGCTTGAATCTGCCGAAGGAGATCGAGGCGCTGGTGACGGATACGTATGTGACGCGGGTGACGATCACGCGTGACCGGAAGCTGATCCGTATCCATATCCTGAGCGCGCATCTCATCGATAAGCGGAGCGTCTACGCGCTCGAGAAGGCGATCAAGGAGCAGCTGTTCGGCCGGAAGGAGATCACGGTCCGCATCGCCGAGGAGTTCCACCTGAGTGCGCAGTATAATCCGCGTACGCTCTACGATCTGTACCGTGATTCGATCCTTCTCGAGATGAAGAACTACGACATCGTGCTCTACAACATGCTCACCCGTGGGAAGCTTTCCTGGACTGCGGATGACACGATGTCGCTGACCGTGCCGGAGTCAAATCTCTATAAGACCGCCGCAAAGAAGCTCGAGGCGGCGCTTCACAGTATTTTCGAGAAGCGCTGTCATCTGGAGTTTCTTCTTGACATGCACTACGAGGCGCGGAAGATGGTGGCCCCGGAGCAGCTCGCGCGCGATTATGTGCCGGGCGCAGAGGTGGACGAGGAGGCGGCTCAGCGCCGTCGTCAGGCGCTGCAGCAGAGCGAAGACTTCATGGATACCCACGACCCGTTCAATCTGAGCGGCATGGCCCATGCTGCCGGCGACGCCATCGACGGTGGCGGTTCCTTTGGATTGACCCAGGGGAATGCTGCGTCGGCGCAACGTTGTGCGAATCCGGCTTCGGAAGCTCCGGCGGCCAATGCAAACGCCCGGAACACAGGCGCTCCGCAGCGGGAGGGCGGCTCCGGAAGCCGTTTCGGCGGCATCGGGGGCGGTAACGGCTCCTTCCAGCGGCGGAAGCGTGCGTTTAAGATGTCCGAGAACGAGGAGGTGCTCTACGGTCGTTACTTCGAGGGCGATGCTGTGAAGCTCGAGGACGTCGATGCGAGCTCCGGTAACGTCATCGTCGCCGGTCAGATCTTCCTCGTGCACGATCCGGTGCATACCCGTACCGGTAAGAACATCCTCAAGTTTGACGTCACGGATTTCACCGACTCGATCTCCGTGAAGATCTTCGTCGAGGACGAGGATATGGAGCTCGCGCAGAGCTTCGTAAAGCCGGGCACCGCGCTGAAGATCAAGGGCACCGTGTCCTACGACTCCTTCGATAAGCAGGTCGAGATGAGCTTCATCGACGGCATCGTGCGCTATCAGCTGAACCGCGCGAAGCGGGAGGACCGCTCACCGGAGAAGCGTGTGGAGCTGCATCTGCATACGAAGATGTCGGATATGGACGGTGTTACGGATGTCAATGACTACATCGACACCGCAATTTCCTTCGGTATGAAGGCGATGGCGATCACCGACCACGGCGTCGTGCAGGCCTTCCCGGATGCCAACATTTACCTGAAGAAAATCAAGCACGATAAGGATTTCAAGCTGATCTACGGCTGTGAGGGCTATCTCGTCGATGACCTCGAGACCATCGTGCAGAACGAAAAGGGGCAGGGGCTTGACCACGACACGGTCGTCTTCGATATCGAGACCACCGGCTTCAGTGCCGAGACCGACCACATCATCGAGATCGGTGCGGTGAAGCTTCGGAATAACGAGATCGTCGACCGCATGGATGTCTTCGTGAACCCGGGCGTGCCGATTCCGTTCCGCATCACCAAGCTCACGAGCATCGACGACAGCATGGTCATGGACGCAGATCCGATCGAGAAGGTTCTCCCGGACTTTCTTGACTGGTGTGGGGATGCTGTGATCGTCGCGCACAACGCGGGCTTCGATACCGGCTTCGTTGCGAAGAACGCGAAGCGGCTCGGACTTCCGTATGCCCCGACGATCCTCGACACTGTGAGTCTCAGCCGTCTGCTGCTGCCGCAGCTGAACCGCTATAAGCTCGACACCGTCGCGAAGGAGCTCGGGGTCTCGCTCGAGCATCATCACCGTGCCGTGGACGACGCGGCATGCACAGCGGAGATCTACATAAAGGAGATCGAGATGGTGCGGGCACGGGGTGCGAAGCTGCTGTCCGACATCGATCATCTCGAGTTCGATCATGCCGCGAACGTCATGAAGCTCCCTTCCTATCATATCGTCCTGCTCGCGAAGAACGACGTCGGCCGTATCAATCTCTACCGACTCATCTCCGAGAGCCACTTAAAGTACTTTAAATCCCGTCCGCGTATCCCGAAGTCCCTGCTCCGGGAGCTGCGGGAGGGCCTCATCATCGGCAGCGCCTGCGTCGCCGGTGAAGTATTCCAGGCGATGACCCGTGGTGCGGATGAGCAGCAGCTCATGAACATCGCCTCCTTCTACGATTATCTGGAGGTGCAGCCGCTCGGAAACAACAGCTTCATGATCGCGAGTGACAAGTACACCGCGAACAGTACGCAGGACCTGATCGATTATAATCTGAAGATCATTGACATCGCATCGCAGCTCGGGAAGCCGGTCTGCGCGACCTGCGACTGCCACTATGTCGATGAGGAGGATGACATCTACCGGAAGATCATCCAGGCCGGCCGTGGCTTCGACGAGGAGGAGAGTGATGCGAAGCTCTACTTCCGTACGACGCAGGAGATGCTCGACGAGTTCAGTTACCTCGAGCCGGAAAAGGCGAAGGAAATCGTCATCGACAACCCGAACATGATCGCCGACATGTGCGATAAGATCCGTCCGGTCCGTCCGGATAAGTGTCCGCCGGTCATCGAGCACTCCGACGAGACGCTGCGCCAGATCTGCCACGAGACCGCGCACCGCATCTATGGACCGGAGCTCCCGAAGATCGTATCCGACCGTCTCGAGACGGAGCTGAACTCGATCATCAGTAACGGCTACTCCGTCATGTATATCATCGCGCAGAAGCTCGTAGATAAGTCGAAAGAGGACGGCTACCTCGTCGGCTCGCGAGGATCCGTCGGCTCGTCCTTTGCGGCGACCATGGCGCACATCACGGAGGTTAATCCGCTGAGTCCGCACTATGTCTGTCCGAAGTGCTACTGGTACGACTTCGATTCACCGGAGGTCAAGAAGTATTCCGGTATGGCGGGCTGCGACATGCCGCCGAAGAAGTGCCCGAAGTGCGGTACGGAGCTCAACCGTATGGGCTTCGATATCCCGTTCGAGACCTTCCTCGGCTTCAACGGTGACAAGGAGCCGGATATCGATCTGAACTTCTCCGGTGAATACCAGGCGAAGGCCCATGCCTACACCGGTGTCATCTTCGGCGACGGCCACACCTTCAAGGCAGGCACCATCGGTACCCTCGCCGACAAGACGGCCTTCGGTATGGTGAAGAAGTATTATGAGGAGAAGGGCATCGATAAGCGAAGTGCGGAGATCGACCGTCTCGTACAGGGCTGTGTCGGCGTGCGCCGGACCACGGGCCAGCACCCGGGCGGTATCGTCGTACTGCCGCATGGCGAGGAGATCAACACCTTCACCCCGGTACAGCATCCGGCCAATGATATGCAAAGCCCGATCATCACCACCCACTTCGATTACCATAAGATCGACCATAACCTGCTGAAGCTCGACATCCTCGGTCACGATGATCCGACCATGATCCGGCGTCTGCAGGATCTGACGGGGATCGATCCGGTTAACGACATCCCGCTTGATAACAAGGAGGTGATGAGCCTCTTTGCTTCGACGGAAGCATTGCACATCCGACCTGAAGACATCCACGGCGTCAAGCTCGGCTGCCTCGGGATCCCGGAGTTCGGTACCTCCTTCGCGATGCAGATGGTCGAGGATACGAAGCCGAAGTACCTCTCGGACCTCGTGCGTATCTCGGGCCTTAGCCACGGTACCGATGTCTACCTGAACAACGCACAGGACCTCATCAAGAACGGCACGACCACCCTGCAGGAGGCGATCTGCTGTCGAGATGATATCATGGTCTACCTCATGCATAAGGGCATGGACCCGGGTGAGTCCTTCACCATCATGGAGTTCACTCGAAAGCATAAGGGCCTGAAGGACGAGTGGTGTCAGGACATGCTCGATCACGGTGTCCCACAGTGGTACATCGATGCCTGCAAGAAGATCAAGTACATGTTCCCGAAGGCCCATGCCGCCGCCTATGTCATGATGGCGTGGCGTGTCGCCTACTGTAAGGTATTCTATCCGGTCGAGTACTACACTGCGTACTACAGTATCCGTGCGGACGGCTTCGACTACGATAAGATGTGCGGCGGTATCGACAAGCTCCGCTACTACATCGATGAGTATATGAAGATCCCGCATCCGACGAATACGGAAGCGGTGTGTCTCCGCGATATGAAGATCTGCGAGGAAATGTATGCGCGCGGCATCGAGTTCGCGCCGCTCGACATCTATAAGGCGAAGGCGAAGGACTTCACGATCACACCGGACCGGAAGATCATGCCGAGCTTTACCTCCATGGCCGGGCTCGGCGAGGCCGTAGCACAGGGCATCGAGGACGGTGCGAAGAGTGGTGCGCGCTACCTCAGTAAGGACGACTTCATGAACCGGACGCACTGCCCGAAGGGCTTCGTCGATAAATTCTCGGAGCTTGGACTGCTCGGCGACATCCCGTCGTCGAACCAGATGAGTATTTTTGATATGCTGGGATGATGCCCGTAATAAAAGACCCCGGAGGACAGACTGTCCTCCGGGGTTCCTGTTTCTTAAGAATTTCGTAATGGGGTCAGACCCCATAAACTTCAGTTTAGATTCTGTTTAGAAAAATTTAATGGGGTCAGACCCCATTAAATTTTTATTAAGCGCGGATGTCGTAGCGGTAGCGCTCGAGAACCTTGCGGGCCTTCTCTTCGGATTCTTCGTCGTAGAAGGAGATGCGGAGCGCGCCTTCGCCGTGGTCGCGGCTGTTGTTGATGCCCATGTTCTTGATGGAGACGCCCTTCGATGCGAGGATGACGGAGATGGTCGAGATCGCACCGACTTCGTCTTCGATGTCGACGGAAAAGCTGTAATCGGCTGAAAGGACACCCTTGTTCTTCGCACTGATCGAGTTCCGGTACGCACGGGAGGACTCGAACATATGGAGGATCTTCTGGTCAGACGCATCCTTCTTGAGGGAGGCCGAGATGTCCTGCAGCTCCGTGATGTAGCGGTCGAGGAGTTCAACGAGCGGCTTACTGTTTGTGTCGCAGATCTGCTCCCACATCTCCGGGCTGGAGCTGGCGATTCGTGTGATATCACGGAAGCCGCCGGCAGCGAGGGTCTTCATGAGCTGGGTCTCATCATCGGAATCCTTCACGATGTTTACGAGAGAGCTTGCGATGATATGCGGAAGGTGAGAAACCGCTGCGGTGGCTGCATCGTGCTTCTCCGCATTGACCACGATCGGAATCGCACCGAGGGTCGTCGCGACGTTGCGGAGTGCGTCCACGAGGGCCGGATTCTCCGAGATCGGCGTGATGATGTAGTAGGCGTTTGAGAAGAGGTAGTCGGTCGCCGCAGCGTAGCCGGTCTGCTCGGAGCCGGCCATCGGATGACCGCCGATGAACTTGTCCCCGAGACCAAGCTCGATGGCCTTCTCACAGATAGCAGTCTTCGTGGACCCCACATCCGTAAGAACCGCGCCGTCCTTCATGAGCTTCGCCACACCCTCCATGTAGGAGACATTGACCTCGACCGGAGCGCAGAGGAAGATCATGTCTGCTTCCTTCAGACGCTCGCTGTACGGCGAATCGAGCACGACGTTTACGATCCCGTCCTCCTGCGCCACCTCGACACTGGATTTATTACGCGCATAGGCGAAGATTCTGGTCGTCGGGTCCGCCTTCTTGAGACCCTTCGCGATGGAACCACCGATGAGACCAAAACCGATAAATGCTACTGTTGTCATATCGTTACACTCCCTTTGATAGTGATCATATATCACATGATAACATAAGATGTGATTATTCCAAACACACGAGACTTTAGCACTAAAAAGTGCTAAAGTCAACCAAATGAAAGGTATTCGATAAGTTTATCAAGCATATATTATTACAGATGTGCAGAGGGTCAGACCCCATAAACTTCAGTTAATAATCTGTTTATAAAAAATTAATGGGGTCAGACCCCATTAATTTTTCGCGAGGTCCATCCGTCCCCACACCGGCGGCGACATGGAGGAGATGCCTTTCACTGGCGCATCTCCGTTATTTTTATAGATGTGCGGGAGGTCCTTCTGGATGACGGTCGTATCGCCGGGATTCAGGATCACATCGGTGTCGCCGATCTGCACCGTGAGCTGTCCTTCCGTGACATAGACCATCTCTTCGGAATGATGGCGGATCGGCAGCTGCGTGTCCTGCGCGTGCGCAGCAATCTCAAACTGGATCAGCATCACCTCCGGTGAATAGGCCGGTGACGGGAATGGGGTCAGGAAGCGATAGGAGACCTTATGATCTTCAGAGTAGGTGATCACCTGCTGTTCCTTGCGGATCGTCAGATTGCCCATGACGCCGACATCGTCCAGCAGCATATGCATCGGTACCTGGAGCCCCGCGGCGATTTTCCGAAGAGAAGAAAGAGACGGATCGATCTCACCACGTTCGATCTGGGAAATGTAGCTGATGGACATGCCGGACAGCTCCGCCAGTTCCTTGATGGTCATTTTCTGACTCTTTCTGAATTCACGTATCTTTAACATAGCAAACCTCAGTTCTAAAACATTGTATACAGTATAGTATATAGGAATTCTATCGAAATCAAAAGACTAATTAAATGAAAAACAGCCTGATTCAATCAAAAGCAGGCTTCCAAAACAGCCTGAACCAGGCCTGCGTCATGTCTAAAGAAGCCGGCATAATATCAAAAATAACATATGGTTATTTGACAATATATTTCCGCAATAGTAAAACTTCAATTAAATTTCATCGAAAAATATCACTCATAGTGAAATTTGGAAGGGGTTAAAATGAAAATCACAGATCTGAAAATTGAGAAATTCCATGTCGAGCTGACCGAGCCGTTTAAGATCGCGTTTGCAGAGATTCATCATACAGAAAGCCTGCTCATCAAGATCACAACCGATGAAGGGATCGAAGGCTATGGTGAAGCGGCACCATTTGCACCGGTCACCGGTGAAACCACCGAAGGCTGTCTCTCTGTGCTTCAGATGTTCCGTCAGGGACTGATCGGTATGAATCCGATGGACATCGAAAAGGTACACGTGATGATGGATGGTCTCGTGCATGGAAACGGTTCCGCGAAGTGTGCTGTCGATATCGCGCTTCACGATATCAAGGGTAAGGTGATGGGCGAGCCGCTGTACCGCGTACTCGGTGGATATCAGGATACCGTGCAGAACGACATCACGATCGGTATCAGCACACCGGAGAAGATGGCCGCAAGTGCTGCACACTACGTAAAGGATATGGGCTACCGCATCCTGAAGATCAAGGCCGGTATCGATCCGGAGGAGGATCTCCGCACACTGGCGCTGATTCGTCAGGAGGTTGGACCAGATGTACGTCTTCGTGTCGATGCGAACCAGGGCTACGATATCGCGAAGGCAGAGTTCGCACTGGAAGGGATGAAGAAGTACGGCATCGAAGCGGTCGAGCAGTGCCTCCCGGACTGGGATCTGGAAGGAACCGCCTATCTTCACAGCATGGTGTCCGGTATTCAGCTGATGCTGGATGAATCGATCCATACACCGAAGGATGCCGCAAGAGCATGCCGTCTGAACGCAGCGGATATCTTTAACATCAAGCTGATGAAGTGCGGCGGCCTGTACAGAGGCTTACAGATCAGCACACTGGCAGAGAACTTCGGAAAGACCTGTATGGTCGGCTGCATGCTGGAGACGAAGATCGCCATCACCGCAGGACTCAGCCTGGTAGCTGCTCGTAAGAACATCACAGAAGCAGACTGTGACAGCTTCATGTATTACAAGGATGCAGACACCGGTATGCCGGGTGGCTTCACAAGAGAGGGCGATATGTTCCGCCTGTCCGACAAGCCAGGTCTCGGCCTCGACATTTCATTCTAAATAGCATCAAGGAGAAAAACTATGTTTCCGATTTTTCAAAGCACACCAAGTATGCTGGCGGTGATCCTGGTGATGGTCGCCTTTGCCTTCTGGGTTCAGAAGTTCAGGGGCTTCAAGACACTGGGCCCGGCACTGATCGTCATCATCACCGGTATCATCCTCGTAAATCTGAAAATCGTTCCGGGCAGCTGTGAAATCTATGGTACCATCAGTACCTACTGCATCCCTATTTCCATCTCACTGTACCTGCTGGATGTGGATCTCCAGCAGATCGTCAAGATGTCGAAGCAGCCACTGCTCGCCATCGCATCCGCGGTATTCTGCGTCAGCATCGTGTCGATCGTGTTCGGCAGCATCTTCGGTGATAAGGTAGCCGAGGGCTGGAAGGTGGCCGGTATGTTCGTCGGAACCTATACCGGTGGAAGTTCGAACCTGACCGCGATTGCAACCGGGCTCAATGCTTCTGGCGATACGATCGCCGCAGCCAATGCCGCCGACTATGTCATCGGTATGCCATCGCTGATTCTGATGTTCCTGGCACCGACCTATATGAAGACCTCGAAGTGGTTCCAGAAATTCTGGCCATATTCCTTCACCGAGAAGGAGCTGGAAGGAAGTGGCGATACGAAGGAGCTGATGGAATCCGAAGAGTGGAGCATCAAGGAAATCGCAATCCTCCTCGCGGTTTCGACCTCTATCGTCGCCATCTGCACGAAGCTGGCAACATTGTTCCCAGCTGATTTCCAGAGTGCCGGAAGAATCCTGCTGATTTCAACGCTTTCGATCATCGTCGCACAGGTACCGGCTGTGAAGAAGCTGAGAGGCTCCATGAATCTCGGCCTGTTCTTCGGTATGATGTTCCTCGCGGTCGTCGGCTTCTCTGTGGATATCAAGGGCTTCCTCGGATCTGCGTTTTACATCACCGTGCTCTGCCTGTGCATCATTTTCTTCAGTACCGTGCTGCATCTCACGATCACCAGAATGCTGAAGATCAAGTCCGAGTATGTACTGCTCGGCCTCGTCGGTGCGATCGCAGATGGAACGACCTCCGCGCTGGTGGCTTCCGGCGCACGCTGGAAGAGCCTCGTCAATGTCGGTCTTCTGATGGGTATCATCGGTGCGGTATGTGGTAACTACTGCGGTATCGCCGTAGCATATATCGTTAAGATGATCATAGGAGCTTAAACATGACACAGTGGAATTTCTACTTTTCCGGTATTTTATATGGGAAGATCAGAGAAGATGAGCAGTCGCTGACACTGCAGAAGCGAAGCATCGAAACAGGAAAGTGGGCGCCGTGGCGTCCATTTTCCGAGGAAGATGATCAGGCGTTTGCGCTGCTGTGCAATCGCAGTCTGCTCACGTTTTTCGGCAGAAAAAAAGAGTACGAGCAGCAGATCACAGACAGGCCGGAGACATTTACCACGACGGAGGGTGAACGCTTCGCACGTCGCGGAGAGGATTCCTATATAGAGCGCGGGATCAAGTTCCCGAAGGATTTCTTCTATGACGAAGACGGCATCTACAGTGTCGTCATGTGTGCCCGCGATGTGACCTCTGTGCTCGTAAAAAAGGGGATGGAGCGCCGGACGGTGCTGAGAGACTGGAAAGAAGTCTATCCTGGGATGACCGAGGAGGACGGCGAGTATCAGCCGGGTCCGGTCTATGGCGTAAAAGCAGCCGGCACCTTCATGGTTCCGACCAGAGATGGCGAGCAGCTGGCGACGGATGTCTATCTGCCAACCGGTACGAAGGAGACCCGCTTCCCGACCGTCCTGGTTCGTACACCGTATGGAAAAGGAAAAGACAAGGAGCAGTATTACCGTTTCCTGCAGAGAGGCTATGCGGTCGTCGTGCAGGATACCCGAGGCCGGGAGGACAGTACCGGTGAATGGAGGCCGGAGTACTACGAAATCGAAGATGGTGACGATACCCTGAACTGGATCGCCGCACAGCCGTTCAGTGACGGACAGGTGAGCATGACAGGCGGATCCTATCTCGGCTATGTTCAGTGGGCCGCAGCGGCCAGTGGCAACCCGCATCTCAAGGCGATGTTGAGCAATGTCTGCGCCGGCAGTGCCTTCATCGATATCCCGCGTCGCGGCGGCTGCTTCAACTCCGGTATGCTGGCCTGGGCATTCATGATGACGGAAAAACGTTTGCGCGCGGATCTGGTGGCGCAGGATAACTGGGACGAGATCCTCGATATCCGTCCGTTGAACCAGATTCCGAAGCAGGCACTGGGACACGAGGTACCGTTCCTCGAAAAATGGCTCGAGCATACGGATATGGATGACTTCTGGGAAAGGGGCAACTGGTCGAAGCGTTACAAGGGCGGCCAGGTGCCGGCACTCATCATGTCCGGCTGGTTCGACGATAACGGCATGGGCACGACCGAAGCGCTCGACCTCGTAAAGTCCTGGGAAAAGGGTACATGGAAGGCCGTGCTCGGTCCGTGGAAGCACAGCGGCAATGCACAGTACGATCTGCATGCACTCCGCCTGGGCGATAACGCACTCCGCTACGATATGGATATCCTCTGCATGAAGTGGCTGGAGCATTTCCTGAAGGGCGTCGAGAACGGCATTGAAAAGACAGCTGCCGTCGAGTACTACACAATCGGTGAAAACCAGTGGAAGACCGCGGAGAGCTGGCCGGTGGAAACGAGCGAACGGAAAATGTTCTATCTGGACGGCGGAGACATGAGCCTCGGACAGGAGAGCAGTGCACGCGGTACCGGGGAATCGTGCGGTCACGGTGTGCTGAGCGATACGCTTCCGAAGACGAGCGGAGCGGAGGACTATGTCTATGACCCGGATCATCCGTCCGTGCATATCATCGATATGTCGGAGAATGAGCTTGAGGTGCCGGAGGACTATACCGACGAAGAGAAGCGGGCTGATATGCTGAGCTTCTCCACGCCGGTGCTCACCGAGCCGCTGACCGTCACCGGCGATATGCAGGCGGAGCTTTACGTGTCCTGCGACTGCCCGGATACGGATTTCGTCGTCCGCGTGACCGATGTCGATGAAAACGGACACTCCGTGAAGCTCGCGGATGGTGTGATCGGCGCGAAGTACCGGAACGGTTTCGAGCATCCGGAGTATATGGAGCCGGGCGAGATCTATAAGATCACGATCCGCACCACCAAGCTGTCGAACACCTTCCTCCCGGGGCACCGGATGCGTGTCACGATCACATCCAGTGCGAAGAACTTCATCTTCCCGAACAGCAACACGAAGGACGGCTTTAACAGTAAAACCCGCCAGAAGGCACACATCACGATCTACAGAGGCGGTGAGCATGCCTCCGGCATCTGGATGCCGATCGAAAAGGCGTGAGGCAGTGCGAATGGGGTCTGACCCCATAAACTTCAGTTTAGATTCTGTTTAGAAAAATTTAATAGGGTCAGACCCCATTAACTAAAAAACGGCACCGCAGCAGGGATAAACCTGTCGTGGTGCCGTTTTTCAATTCATCATTTTATAAGGCGAGCAACGCATCTTAAGAATTTCGTAATGGGGTCTGACCTCTTTTTAGATTTCGCAAAATCTGCGTTTTAGCCTTCCTGGACATTTGAAATCAATAATTATTATCACTTTCTATTGACCAAATCAGGCTTATGCAGTATAACATTAATAGGAATAGTTCTTAATAAAAAATAGTAACAAAGCATAGTTAGATACCCATACAGGGTTAAACAGAAAATGGAGGTAATGTCTATGTCAGCCATCAATATGAATAAAGCTCAGTTTGAACAGTCCATGCATGAAGAGAAGCCGGTCTTAGTTGACTACTGGGCACCGTGGTGTGTCTACTGCCGCAGGATCGCGCCGGCCTATGAGAAAATCGCGGAAGAGTACGGTGATCAGCTTGTCATCGGAAAGGTAAATATCGATGAGGAGTCGCAGCTTGCAGAAGCGGAGAAGATCGAAGTGATTCCGACGCTGGTTTTATATCGCGGCGGAAAGGTGGTCGATTCGATCGTTGCGCCGGATTCGAAGGCTGCGATCGAGCGCTTCATCCAGACCGCTATGGAAAGAGCGTGATCGCATCAGTGATGTCGCCACAGGTGGCCACTTCATCCAGGACGCTATGGAAAGAGCGTGATCGCGTCAGTGATGTCACCTTAGGTGGCTACTTCATCCAGGACGCCATAGAAAGATAGAAGCGCAGGTAACGTGAACGAAAGTGAGCAGGAGGGAAGTTCTATGAAGCCGAATCATGTATACGATATGATCATCGTGGGCGGCGGTCCGGGTGGCTATACATCCGCACTCTATGCCGCCAGAGCCGGTCTCGACACGGTGGTGCTGGAAAAGCTGTCCGCAGGTGGACAGATGGCCCTGTCTCAGCAGATCGATAATTATCCTGGTTTCGAGGATGGCATCGACGGCTTCACGCTGGGCGAGAAAATGCAGCAGCAGGCGGAGAAATTCGGTGCCGTTACAGAGTACGCGGAAGTCTCGAAGCTGGAGTTAAGCGAAACGCCGAAGCGAGTGGTAACCAGCTCCGGCACCTATCTCGGAAAGACGGTCGTGATTGCGACCGGCGCGACACCCCGGGTGCTCGGAATCCCCGAGGAGCAGGCCCTGGTCGGCCGTGGCGTCGCTTACTGTGCGGCCTGTGATGGGATGTTCTACCGAGGAAAAACCGTGGTCGTCGTAGGCGGTGGCAACTCCGCCGTCGCCGACGCACTCCTTCTCAGCCGTATCGCGCAGAAGGTCATCCTCGTTCATCGCAGAGACAGCTTACGTGCAGAGAAAATCTATCATGACCAGCTCATGCATACGGCCAATGTTGAGTTCCGGTGGAACAGCACCGTCACGGAGCTGCTTCATGACGAGCACTTGACCGGCGTCCGCCTGAAGGATACCGTCACGGGCGAAGAGTCAACACTCGCCTGCGACGGCCTGTTTGTCAGCGTCGGTAGAAAGCCCGCCACCGAACTCGTCGACGGACAGCTCACGCTCGACGATCACGGCTATATCGCAGCCGGTGAAAGCACGGAAACCAGCATCCCAGGCGTGTATGCCGTCGGCGACGTCCGGACGAAAGCCCTTCGCCAGATCGTCACCGCGGTGGCCGACGGTGCCGTCGCCGTACACATGGCGGAAGAGTATATCGCGAGAAACGCAAAGTAATACACTATAAAAAGAATGTCACAAAGACGGAGGAATACATAATGCTGGACGTAGGAATGAACGCACCGGATTTCGAGTTACCTGATCAGAATGGAACGATGCACAGATTATCAGATTATGCTGGTAAAAAAGTAATTTTATATTTTTATCCGAAGGATAATACCCCTGGTTGCACGAAGCAGGCATGTGGTTTTTCTGAGAGATATCCTCAGTTTACGGAGAAAGGCGCTGTCATCCTGGGCGTCAGTAAGGATTCTGTAGCTTCGCACAAGAAATTCGAAGAAAAATATGGCTTAGCGTTTACACTATTAGCGGATCCGGAGCGCAAGGTAATCGAGGCATACGATGTTTGGAAGGAAAAGAAAAACTATGGCAAGGTCTCTATGGGCGTCGTACGAACCACATATTTGATTGATGAAAATGGCGTCATCATAAAAGCCAACGATAAAGTCAAGGCTGCTGATGACCCAGAAAAAATGCTTCAGGAATTAAGCTGATGATAATTATACTGTCTCCTGCAAAAAAGATGATTTCAAATGATGACTGCATAGAAGCGGAAGGATTACCAGAATTTCTCGACCATACAGCTGAGATACTCAACTGGATGAAGCATACATCCAAAGAGGAACTGAAAGACATCTGGAAATGTAACGACCAAATCGCAGACGAAAACTTTCACCGACTGGAGTGTATGGATCTTCATCACAGGTTGACGCCGGCGGTCATCGCCTATGATGGCATCGCATACCAGTATATGGCACCATCGGTTTTTGAAGACCATCAGCTGGAGTATATACAGCATCATCTAAGAATACTGTCCGCCTTTTATGGTGTTTTAAAGCCGATGGATGGCGTGACACCATACCGCCTTGAAATGCAGGCCAGGGTCGGAATCGGCGGTACGAAAAACCTGTATGATTACTGGGGAGATACGCTGTATCTCTCCGTGATCGATGACAGCAGAACCATCATAAATCTGGCATCAAAAGAATACTCGAAATCCATCGAAAAATATCTGACACAACAAGATCGGTACATCACGATTACCTTCTGCGAGCGTTCCGGCGATAAAATGGTCACGAAAGGCACCTATGCCAAGATGGCACGCGGTGAAATGGTCCGCTTCATGGCGGAAAATGGCATCGAGAATCCGGAAGACATCAAAAAGTTTGACCGACTTGGCTATATATTCAGAGCTGACTTATCAAGCGATACCGACTATGTTTTCGAACGAAAAATCGCCTCTAGTCTGGCAAACTGAGGCGATTATTTTATCAAATCAGTATGCGGACTAAGTTTCGTTTGTCGTCAGTCCGTAGTGCGTGATATCGTTCCAGTGTCTTCGCAGGACAATGTCGGCGGTAAGGTCGGTGTTGTTGTAGGCGATAGACCATTGCGTGTTGCTCGTGATATCTTCGGGATCTGGCTCCTGCGAGGCTGCAATCAGAGCCGCCCATACGGTATCGTCCGTATAATTTCCGCTTTGCTGTTCAAATACATCTAATACGGCATCATAACGTTCTCTGCCGTGACCGTAAATACCGTTTTTCTGATTCGGCAGCACCTTTTCTTTGTATAAGCCGTAAAAGTTTGTTATGGCGTTTATCGGCGTTGCGACAAACTCACGCGCTTCGCTCTCGCAGTCGTATTCGATCACTCTGCCGTCGCCTGTGGCATCGGTGATATAGAAATGATAATCCCTGCCGCTCGAAGCAAACATATCGTATTGCCTGAGAAGCTCAACCGCCTCCTCCGTGCTTGCCGCCCGATCCAGCACCAGGCGGATTGCAAGCGTGGTCGCGATGACGGGCTTCCCCGTATCCTGATGTACAGGCTCACTGTCAAGCGTCAGGACAGCGATGGATACGCCCTTTTCATTTATTCCGTCGAGGCAGATGAACGGAGCAGTCAGGGTTGCGAGCCTTTTTTGCATGCTTTCGTCAGGGGCATTTGCCGATATATTATCGAGTGCCGCGCAGGCGACCGATTTATACCCGCCCTTTGGAGTGCAATAAACAAGCATGCCCGAGCTGTCATTCTTGAAATCGTAGTTGCGCCCCATATGGACATCGCCGTCGGTGTCCGTCAGCGTAAACGCCGTGCAGCCGAAGTCGGGAACCTTGATACTCACGGGGAGCATTGGAAGCGCCTCGTTCAGAATGGCATCGATCATCGTCTGATTATCGGTAATGCCGTAATTAATGACGTCGTCAAGGCTGTAATTGTATTTTACATCCATTCGGTAAAGGTTGTACCCATCGTCATAACTGGTTAGCTTCTCTATGCTGCCAGCTGTTTGAAAACGGGTAAAATACACGCCCGTAAACACAAGCACGCCAGCGAGTAAAACGGCAAGAACCGCACCCAATGAGATCAATGTGATTTTAAGCGGCTTTTTCATCATATTCTTTCCTTTCCGCCGTCTCCGGCAGGGCGTTCACATCCAATCGCTGTAGATAGATGCGCTCACAGTTCCATAAAAAGTATACCATATCCTAAAGGAAGTTTACGGCTTGAACCCTCGTTTTAAAACATTTTTTGCGAAGCGGCATCAGGTCAGAGATAATTTTTTCTTTATAATATGAGAATTTCGTTCCGTGTAGCATGTACAGGAGTGGTTCTGAAATCTGGTGAATGTGTAATCCAACAGCATAGGGCTTCGGCTCTATGCTGTCCTGTGTCTTTTTCGTTTTGACACAAGAGAAAAAGCGTGTTAAGATGAAACTACAAAAGGTGCTACCGATAGACGGTTAGTCCGCATACTAATTTGATAAAATAATCGCCTCAGTTTAGCAGACTAGGGGGCGATTATTTTTTGTGTGATTTATGACCTAGTGTATAGCCAAGCTCAAAGCAGGTTAAGCCGAAGCTTAATACAGCAATGAGACTTTCAATGGTTAACATTGGCACCCCTCCTTTACAAAAGATTTTGTCTATGTAATCAGAGGGTCACAGTCCCTCTGTCGAAGGACTAACCGCCTACCGTATATGATAGCACCTTCTATTATACTACCATAAAACAAACACATGTTCAAGTTGTGGGATATAAAACAACCATATAAAAAATGCATAAAATAATCTTAATAGGGTCATACCCTATAAACCAGCGTCAGGTGCTATCATGAGCATAACGAAAAAATAGAATGTAAGGAGTCTAGTACAATGAAGAAAAAAGTATTGATCATTTCCTCGAGTCCGCGTAAGGGCGGCAACTCTGAAACGCTTGCGGCGTCCTTTGCGAGAGGCGCGCAGGAGGCCGGGCACCTGGTAGAGACAGTGTATCTGCGGGAAAAGCAGATTGGTTTCTGCAAGGGCTGCTTTGCCTGCCTCAAGCTCGGTCGCTGCGTAATCAATGATGATGCCGTGGACATCGTCGCCAGAATGCACGATGCCGATGTGCTGGTGTTCGCAACACCTGTCTACTATTACTGCGTGAGCGGTCAGCTGAAGACCATACTGGACCGCGCCAATCCGCTGTATGATACCGATTATACATTCAGAAAAGCCTACCTGCTCGCAACTGCAGCAGAGGACGCAGCGGAGACCTTCGAGGGCACCGAGAAGGCTGTCCAGGGCTGGGTCGACTGCTTCCCACGCTGCACACTGGCCGGCACGGTGTTCGCTGGCGGCGTAAACGAAGTCGGCGATATCACCGGTCGCCCAGCATTGGAGCAGGCGTACCAGATGGGCCGGGAGATCTGACACCTGGTCGTTCCCGCCGTGTAACTTGAACAGGAGTTGTTCTAAAATCTGATACATTTGATCACACAGCATAGAGCTTTGGCTCTATGCTGTTATCGGCGATTTGACTGCTAATTCCAGAGAAGAATTGCCGGAATATGTAGAACGTAGTTATCACGAAGCTTAAAGTACAACGTCCCTGAGAAATAATTAAGGATGATTAAAAATATGATGAAAGTATTATTCGTTTGCCACGGCAACATCTGTCGCAGTGTTTCTGCGCAGTACATTTTTCAGGATCTGGTGAACCGGCGGGGGCTGGCATCGGAGTTTGTGATCGATTCAGCGGCGACGTCGACGGAGGAGATCGGGAATGCGATTTATCCGCCGATGAAGGCGGCGCTGGAGCGGAGGGGTGTGCCGGTCGGCACGCATCGGGCGCGGCAGCTGAAGCGCTCGGATTACGAGGCGTATGATCTTCTGATCGGGATGGATGAGGAGAATATGTTCTATATGAAGCGCATCCTCGGGGAGGATCCGGAGGGGAAGATTCATTATCTTATGGAGTACTCCGGTCGCCCGGACGAGATCATCGACGATCCGTGGTACACGCGGAAGTTCGATGCGTGCGCAGCGCAGATAGCAGAGGGGTGTGACGGACTGCTGGCTAAGACATTGGCCTGATGCTAGATGATGTGTAAGACAGAAGAACTGGTTGTGGCATTTTGTCCTAGAAAGTAATTTGTGCAATTTTTGCACGAGTTGCCGATAACGAAAAAACGACGAACAACAGAAGCCTGCCAGAATCACTCCAGCAGGCTTGATACTTATGACAGTTTACGGAGTTGACAGAAATAAACTTAGAACTTATTCTAATGTCCGAAAATGACATTGCTGAATTTAAGAAAAATGTACAGTGTGCATTTTAAAAAGGATTTGAAGATGTGTTTGGTAAATGTGAAGAAACGATTCTTCCAGAAAAGGACATAGACCAATCCTTAAATGGTAAAGCGGTAATTGAACAGAGTTTGAAGAGAAAAAACGTATGAATCAAATTGTTTCGTTGTTTATGTTTAGTCGTTGTGATTATGAGAAAGTAAAACAGGATGTATGGGAAGAAAACTGGAAAGCCATGCGGCTGTATTCTGTTGTGGCGCTTGTTGCCTTTGGAGTCATAACGCTGGTGAGTGTGTTTTCTCTGAGTATCGGAAAATATGAATGGGTGTATCTGGTCTATACGTTCCTTTCTTTGGTCTATTTTTGCATTTCTCGTTGTCAAATTAGAAGCTTCTTGGGGAAAAAACTGGTTGTATACAGCTTTTTTGCCGCGCTGCTGCTGTTCGGCATTATTACGGGAACGCTGATTGCACCGGAGGAGCTCACTGTTAACTACATTGTGTTCATACTGGCAGCGCCGCTGCTGTTTACCGCCAGAACGGCGGTCATGAACGGGCTGATTCTGAGCAGTATGCTGCTCTATATCGGACTTGCTTTCTTTGCGCAGCACACCCCAATTCTATCCAAAAACCTAGTGAATGTTATTCTGTACGGGGTGCTGAGTATGCTTCTGACTGCCACGATGATGCGAAGCAAGCTCCAGAAAATCCTGTACCATAAGGAAAAGGAAATGTTGGAAGTCAGCAAGCGCGAATCGCAGGAACGAATCCTGAATTACGAGAGATTCCTCACGGACATGGTTCGGTATGCCGCTTCAGAAGAAAATCCGGACAAAGTACTGAATCAACTGGTGGAGTATATCGGACAGCGTATGACCGCCGATCGAGCGTACATCTTTGAACAGAATGACCGCGGAACGTTTGACAACACCTACGAGTGGTGCAAAGCGGGCGTATCCAAAGAAAAAGATAACTTGCAGGATGTGCCGTATGAAGGCATCATTGAAGCGTGGTTTGCACAATATCAAGAATCCAACAATGTCATCATCCATGACATTGAAGAATGCAAAAAAACAAGCGAAGCCATCTATGAACGGCTGAAACCTCAGGGTGTCAATACCCTTGTGACAGGGCCAATCAAAATCAACGGCAAGATGGTCGGATTCTACGGTGTGGACAATTCTCCCGAAGAGAAATTGCATGAGATCTCGAATCTGATAGATATGATCGAGTTTATGATCTCTTTTATGATAAGACTGCGCGATAATGCAGATGCACTGGAGCACAGTGCATTATATGACCAGCTCACAGATTGTAAAAACAGAAAAGCTCTGGATTGGGCGTACACAGAAAAGCTGGAGAAGTACTTTCCCCTGGCGATTGTCATGTGCGACATAAATGGCCTAAAGGAAATAAATGACCAAAAGGGACATGACGCCGGTGATAAATTCATTGTGCAGACCGCACAGACGCTGAAATCTGTGTTCGGAAAGCGTCATGTGTATCGGTTTGGCGGAGATGAGTTCATTGCGGTTCTGCCAAACATCACATATCCGGCGTTTCAGAAACTACTGGAAACGGCAAAAAGCCAACTGGGTGCTACCGCGTCCCTCGGTACGACGATAAGCGGTACAAAGGACACGGATTTTGAGTCGCTTCTGAAAGCCGCAGATGCGGAAATGTATGAAAACAAGAAGCAATACTACATCGTGACAGGAAAAGATCGGAGAAAGCACAGCTTGTGAGAGGGAAAGTCTTGTTTTGATGCTTTATCGCCTTGGTTCACATTCTGAGCTGTTTAAGAGAAATACGTACAAATTGGAAGTTGTGGGAATAAAAAATATGGAATTAAGACTATTGCGCTATTTTCTGACGGTGGCAAAAGAACAGAGCTTTACAAAAGCAGCAGAACAATTGCATATTACCCAGCCAACGCTATCCAGACAAATGGCGGCATTTGAAGAGGAGCTTGGAGTAATATTATTTATTCGAAGCGGGAAGAAAATTTCGCTTACTGAAGAGGGGATTTTATTAAAAAGGCGTGCCAATATAAGCATTAGACATAATAAAAATATCAGGTATAAAATAGATGTATAAGAGAGATTCAAATCTTATACATCTATTTTTATACGAAAAATTCGCAAAGAAAGGGGATTTTTATTATGAGTAAAAATTTAGTCGCATTTTTCAGTGCAAGCGGGACAACAAAAAAAGTAGCAGCAATGATTGCAGAGGAAGCAAAAGCGGATTTATTTGAGATTGAGCCAAAAGTTCCATATACAAGGGCTGATCTTGACTGGATGAATAAAAAATCCCGCAGCAGTGTGGAAATGAGTGATAAGAAATACAGACCGGAGATTATGAAGAAAAAGATGGATATGAGTTCTTATGACGAGATCTTTCTGGGATTCCCAATCTGGCGCTTTGCAGCAGGTGCGATTTTCAGCCAGTCTCCCGTTGAAAGACTGATTTCTTCTCCATCAATTATGGCTTTGCCGTTACCTGAAAGAATTCCATAGATTTCTTCATTTTCTTTATGAGAATGAACGAATGGGACACTTGCTCCTGCAGGTAGTTCGTTTAAACTGATTTCTGCACCAGTTAAAGACAGCTTTTCATGCAGCTCAATTCGATTTTCCTTTCCAATCGTTGTTTTTGTGTAATTTGCCATAATAATGCCTCCATAGCGAATTTGTAGTTTCTGATTGCCAGGTATTGGTATGGTGTGAGACACATACAAAAACAAGTACGCACCTTTTTATAACTGCACACTTAAAATTGAATGTGTTACAATAGACGCGGAGGTAAGAATTATGCGAACAAAAGAAGAATTACCAGAATGCCCAGTTGCAACAGCAGTATCTCTCATCGGAGGAAAATGGAAACTGCTGATTTTGCGTAACTTGAAAGATCGTCCATGGAGATTCAATGAGCTACAACGAAGTCTAGATGGTATTTCACAAAAGGTTTTGACAGATAGTTTAAGACAAATGATGAGTGATGGACTGGCATATCGCCACGATTACCATGAACAGCCACCGAGAGTTGAATACGGTTTAACAGAACTCGGAACAAAAATGCTTCCAATTATTAATTCACTTGCTGACTTTGGTAACTACTATAAATCAATTATTGAACAGAATTTGGCATAGCTTGTGAGGTGACAGTTAAAATGACATCTATTCAATACTATGATTCGCCGTTGGGGCGCATACGAATGGAGGCAGATGAGGTCGGTCTGACAGGACTATGGTTTGAAGGCTCAAAATACGATCGGATACCGAATGAATACTTAGAGCAGGAGACGGAGATTCTGTTGGAAGGGAAGCGATGGCTGGATCAATACTTCTGTGGGCAGAAACCGGATTTCCTACCGCCATTACATCCGAAGGGATCCGCGTTCCAGATGACGGTCTGGGATATACTTCTGAAGATTCCATATGGTGAGACGATAAGCTACGGCGAGATCGCACATAAAATAGCTGAGAAGCGAGGGATTTCCAGGATGTCAGCGCAGGCCGTCGGCGGAGCAGTCGGACATAATCCCATCGCGATCATCATTCCATGTCATCGGGTCGTGGGCGCAGATGGCAGCTTGACGGGGTATGCCGGCGGGCTTGATAAAAAAATCAAACTGCTGGAACTGGAGCATACTGCCTCTGTATTGTGAGATGATGAACATTCCATGGTGTGCATGGAATTGACAAGAAGAATCAACAGTACAAATTGGAATTTATGGAGGTGTTTAGAATGAAACAGAAAGTACCTATGATATGCAACATTGTGAGTCTCATTCTGTTGATTGTATTTGTTATTAAGAGCATCGTTGATTATACTCAATACTCAACATCGCTAAACTCTGCGCCTTTTTATTTGTGGGTGTTAGTAAATGCTTTGTTTTTGGTAATTCCTGCAATTATTGTGTTCGTTATTGGTTTCGTTGTAAAGAAGAAACAGTAAACAATTTTCAGCTTGTCTCTGCCACGCTGATGAAAGCGTCTGGAAGTCAAGTGGAAGTTCATCTATTCCTATGGTATATTGAACGAGGTGCTTCTGAATCGAATACGGTGAAATATGGAGCACAGAGCATTTTCTACCCTGTGCTTCTTTTTATAAAGACCTATCGTTAAAAATGCAACCCCCTAGAGAAATTTTGCACCCCCTAGGGTAAAAAACGGGAAGTCTACCTTATAACGATAGAAAATGCGAAAAATGCGCGGTATTCCTGCACCCCCCTTGGAGACTACGATTTGACTACTATCGACTTCCGCATTTTGCTCGTTTACGCCCTTTTATGCGGTTTCTGTAAAAGAACGCAGATGTCGAGCAAATGCAGACGCTGCGCATAAAGCGCCAAAATACGTCGTTTTAAGGCATAGAAGGAGAAAAATAATGAGACATCGCATACTTTTCGTGTGCCACGGCAACATCTGTCGCAGCGTTTCTGCACAGTACATTTTTCAGGATATGGTGAACCGGCGGGGGCTTGCCGGAGAGTTCGTGATCGATTCGGCGGCGACGTCGATGGAGGAGATCGGGAATGCGATTTATCCGCCGATGAAGGCGGCGCTGGAGCGGAGGGGTGTGACGGACTGCTGGCGGAGACATTGGCCGAAGGTGTATGATAGGGGCATACGCTTTCAGAAAGCGCAAAGGAATGACTTGAATGGAGGCTAGGTTATGTGGGTTGTTTTCGCGTTACTGTCTGCGGTGTTTGCGGCGCTGACATCGATTCTTGCGAAGATCGGGATCGAAGGTGTGAATTCGAATCTTGCGACGGCGATTCGGACGATGGTGGTTCTCGCGATGGCATGGGGAATGGTGTTTCTGACGCATGCGCAGAGTGGGATCGGATCGATCAGTCGGAAGAGCTGGCTGTTTCTGATTCTGTCCGGACTCGCGACCGGTGCGTCGTGGCTCTGTTACTATCGTGCGCTGCAGGTCGGAGAGGCCTCAAAGGTGGTGCCGATCGATAAGCTGAGCGTGGTCATCACCCTCGTGCTGGCATTTTTGCTGCTGCATGAAGAGGTATCCGTGAAGGATGTTGTAGGCTGTGTACTGATCGGGGCAGGTACGCTGATGATGGTACTATGAGATAACTTGGAATTTATCAAAAAATGAGGAATAGTTGAAATGGAGGCGCTATAATAACATGAAGATTGAAGGGAACCAGAAAGAACTGGATGCAATGGTAGAATTTCATAAGGGAAACCGTGTCGAGGGGCTGAGACTGCAAGAAGAATTTGCAGCGGAATTTCGTAAGGAGTATAGAGACAAAGATCACTGTCCTTGCCTGAAAGCCTGTCGTTACCACGGAAACTGTAAGGAATGTGTAGCAATCCACAGAGCCCATCAGGAACATGTTCCAAATTGTATGCGACCATTGATTAATAAAAAGTTGAAATTGATGTCAGAATTGACAGAGCATACCCTGGCAAATGAAATAGAAGCTCCACATGAGATTTTAAGAAAATAGGCAAGTCAGATTCCAGCTTGTCTCTGCAATGCTGATGAAACACGCTGATGAAAGCAGATATGATCGAAAATGCGCTGGGGATAACAGACGCAGATCGCGAAGGGATGTGACGGACTGCTGGTGAAGACATCAGCATAAAAGCCTTGAGCTCAGATGGTAAAATCAAGAGAAAAAAGCTGATACCATGTTATAATAAATGCAGGTAGGAATTCAGACTTTGCAGAACAGGAGGCAGCATATGAAGAAACTGGTGATTGCAGCGGGCGGAATCGTGATCGTCATCGTAGCAGCTTTCTTCCTGTACCGTCATTTTGTTATAAACAGCATTATGGATGGACCATTCATGGAAAATATAACCCCGGATGAAAGCGAGGCGGAGCATGAGTCAGCAAGAGAACCAGAGGCAGCGTCAGCACAGAAGCCAGCGCCAGCGTCAGCGCGGGAGCCGAAGCAGGCGATGACGCTGGCGCTTTCAAAAACAGCAGCTCTGGTGGAGCTTTCCTGGCATCAGAGTGCGATGAATCATGACGAGTGTTTCGATTTCTGTTTGAAGACCACGGAGGAGAATCCGGAGCAGCCGTATCTCTACTGCTCCTATACAGATCCGGAGACGCGTGAGCGCATCGAGCTCGGAGATGAGATGTTCATCTACAAGCTGGAGCGCTGCCCGCGTATCCCTCATGAGCGCTGGCAGGAGCTGGCGAACTATCTGCGAAAAGCAGAACTCGCTCCATATCAGTCACCGAACCCGGAGCTTCTCGACGGCACCGACAGTAAGCTGGAGCTCACCTGGTCTGCAGACGGACAGCAGCTCACGGAAAGCTTCGATGGCAGATCTGCCGACGGCCTCCTCGAACTGCTGCAGGACATCACGAAAGGGGTCTGACCCCATTAAATATTTCTAAACAAAATCTAAAATTCAAGTTTATGGGGTCAGACCCCCTTACAAAATTCTTAAGAAAAGAAGTGCGGAGATCCGTTTCCGGCACTTCTTTTTCGTATCTTAAAAATCTGTAAAACGAGGTGAAATTTCTTAAGAAACTATGGTGAAACTGTAAGATGTGCGATATTGATATTAAGAATTTTCTTCTGTAATATGGATGATAAAAGAAGATATTTCTATCTATCATGTTCGCAATTGCAGGTTCGATGCGAAGCCGACACGCAGCAAGCCCTCTCGCTTACTTATGCCGACTGCCTTTGCACTCTATGATGAAAGGAGCATCCTATGAAGCACCGTACATTTAAACTTTTCGCTTCGGCTGTTGTTTTCGCGGCATTGACCTCATTCACCGCACTGGCAGCTACGGCGATCAACTCCGTGAATTTCACCTTTACGATCGACGGCGACACGAACATCGCGGATGGATACAACGAACCGACGATCGACATCAGCTCCCAGTATGGCTATGAGGTGTACGACTGCACCGTATCCGCCAGCGACACTTCCCTCGCTTCAGGTAAGAACCCGGTGAGCTATACATTGACCCTCACCGCAGACCGGGGCTACTACTTCCCGAACGCGAACAGCATCCAGGTGACCGGAAACGGCATCACGGAAATCACGAAGAAAACGACGAGCGGCTGGGACGACAGTGAACTGACCATCAAGTTCAAGGCCTATCCGTATGTCCGTCTCGCGGCACCGTCCTTCGAAACAGATTTTGACAGTGTGAAGGGCAGCAAATCGAAGACCCAGTCCAGCGGGCGGGACACCTCTGTAAGCATTAACAAAAACGGCGCTTCGAAGATCGAGTTCGTGGTGAGCTACGTCGATCAGGACGGCGAGTACCGGACGAAGGGCGGCAGCGTCACCGGCTCCACGATCCAGGTCAGCAGCTACAACAAGCAGTACACCGGCAGTAACAAGTATAAGCAGTCCGCCTATATCCGCGGCATCGCGATCCGGGCGGCGGATGCGAAGAGCTCGAACCCGCACCTCGCGCCGAGTAAATGGGTTTACATCTCCAGCGGCATCACCGGTATCGACACCGACGAGTACTTCACCGACTATGCGACCTGGTACGATGTACTCGCACGCAGCGGCGGCTCCGGCAGCACCACCTCCCCGTCGACCGGTGGAAGCGTAGGCAGCAACGGCTGGCAGGTGATCAACAACTACTGGTACTACTTTAGTAACGGTCGCATGATGACCGGCTGGGTTTACGACGGCAGCAACTGGTACTACTGCAATCCGCAGAGCGGCGCGATGATGGCAGGCTGGATCCAGGATCCGACGGGGCACTGGTTCCTTCTGAATCAGGCACATGACGGCAGCTACGGACGCCTCCTGTCCGGCTGGCAGCAGGATGGCGGTCGCTGGTTCTACCTGAATCCGAACCACGACGGTACCTTCGGCGCCCTTCAGACGGGCTGGCTCAATGTAAACGGCCAGTGGTACTATCTCAATCCGAATCATGATGGCAGCTATGGGGCCGTGATGACCGGATGGCTGAACCTGAGCGGTGCGTACTACTACCTCGACCCGAACAGCGGTAACCCGCGCGGTGTGATGACGACCGGCACGAAGTACATCGACGGACGCGTCCGCGTCTTCGGATCGAACGGCGTACTGATCCGTTGAGATCAACATAGAACGGTTTATAAGAAAAGAGGGATGCGTCGCATCCCTCTTTTTTTCTTCGTCATGGGGTCTGACCCCATTAAATTTTTATAAACAAAATCTAAAGTTTCAGTTTATGGGGTCAGACCCCATAAACTGCCGGTGGATATAGATTACTCCTGTACCGCTTCCATGTTGGCCGGGAGGATCAGGTTCAGAATGATCGCCACGACGAAGACGACCGCGACGCAGTTCTGCGCGAAGACGGTCTGGATGATATCCGGGAAGATCGCGAAGAGGTCCTGGCACTGGGTGAAGCCGAGTCCGATACTGAGCGACAGGGCCGCGATGACGGTGTTCCGCTGTGAGAAGCCGCACTTACTGATCATCTGAAGGCCGCTGACGACGATGGTGCCGAACATCATGATGGTGCAGCCACCGAGTACAGCATCCGGAAGGGTCGCGAGAAGCGCACCGAACATCGGGAAGATCCCGGCGAGAATCATGATCACAGCGCCGGTCGCGATGGTGAAACGGTTGACGACCTTCGTCATCGCGACGAGTCCGACGTTCTGGCTGAACGAGGTGATCGGCAGGCAGCCGAAGAGCGAGGACAGCGAGCTGATGAAGCCGTCGCAGCAGATGGAGCCGGAGGTTTCCTTTTCCATCGCATCACAACCAAGGCCAGACGCTGCCAGCGCTGAAGTATCACCGATGGTCTCTGTCGCGGACACCAGGAAGATCAGGATGGTCGAAAAGATCGCATCCGCACGGAACTCCATATGGAACGGCATCAGCTGCGGGATCGCGATGATCGAGGTGCCCGCAAGAGAAGAGAAGTCGACCGTGCTCTGCGTCCATGCTCTCGACGATGGCGAGCGACTCGAGCTGATATCCGAGGTTACGGATGATCCGTCCGCCCTGCTGGAAGCCCTTCTCAACCGCGATGCCGATGCCCTCGACCGTGCCGCCGGCCTGTGCGACGATGGACAGGAGGCCCTGCAGCGCACACCCGTTTGCGAGGAAATCGTCGATGATCAGGACATGATCCTCTGGGCTCAGGAACTTCTTCGATACGATCACCTGGTTCTTACGCTTATGGGTGAAGGACTCCACCTCTGCGGCATAGACATCGCCATCGATATTGAGGCTCTGGGACTTCTTCGCGAACACCACCGGTACATGAAAGTGGTTCGCTACGATGCAGGCAATGCCGATGCCGGAAGCTTCGATGGTGAGAATCTTATTGATCGGCTTCCCTTCGAAACGGCGTTTCGAAAGTTGACAGACTGTGCTATACTTATAAAGGTATAGTCTGCAAAACGGGCAGACGTTTCTACCAGGCGCCAAACAGCTTGACTACCATCACGATAGTCAGCTTTTTTTATGCCATTTCACACGCATGCAGAGCGTCTCGAGGGGGCTTCACGCCTCCGTAAAGAAGTGATGAATCCGAACGAAACCGCTCGCAAACAGCAGCGATACGTCTCGCGTCCGTAACGAAGCGCAGGCGGTAGTCTGAAAACCGGCATATATGAATGATTTTTATTTTTGGAGGTAATCCTATGAGTATGTATGATGTCTTAATTATCGGTGCGGGCCCGGGTGGTATTTTCACTGCCTACGAGCTGATCGAGCGCCGTCCTGATCTGAAGATCGCGATTTTCGAGCACGGTCACGAGCTCAGCCATCGTAAGTGCCCGATCGATGGTGAAAAGATCAAATCCTGTATTCACTGTAACTGCTGCTCGATCATGAGCGGTTTCGGTGGTGCCGGTGCTTTCTCGGATGGAAAGTACAACATCACGAACGATTTCGGCGGCACGCTCTACGAGTATATCGGAAAGAAAACTGCCATCGAGCTGATGGAGTATGTCGACAAGATCAACCTCAAGTTCGGCGGCGAGGGTACGAAGCTCTACTCGACAGCCGGCACGAAGTTTAAGAAGACCTGCATGCAGCATGGTCTCCATCTCCTCGATGCCTCCGTACGTCATCTCGGCACCGACATCAACTATGTCGTGCTCGAGCATCTCTACGATCACCTGAAGGATAAGGTCGATTTCTACTTCGACTGCTGCATCGACACCGTCGAGAAGACCGAAGAGGGCTATAAGATCTACAGTGGTGAGCGCTCCTTCGAAGGAAAGAAGTGCGTGATTTCAGCTGGTCGAAGCGGCAGTAAGTGGATGGAGAAGGTCTGTGCGGACCTCGAGATCCCGACGAACTCGAACCGTGTGGACCTCGGCGTACGTGTCGAGCTGCCGGCCGAGATCTTCTCAGACCTCACCGACGAGCTCTACGAGAGTAAGATCGTCTACCGTACCGAGAAGTACGAGGATAACGTCCGTACCTTCTGTATGAATCCGAAGGGTGCCGTGGTCAATGAAAACACCAACGGGATCGTCACCGTAAACGGCCACAGCTATGAGGATCCCGCGAAGCAAACGAAGAATACGAACTTCGCCCTGCTCGTGGCGAAGCACTTCTCCGAGCCATTCAAGGATTCGAACGAATATGGTGAGAGTATCGCGCGTCTCAGCAACATGCTCGGCGGCGGTGTGATCGTGCAGCGCTTCGGCGATCTTATCCGTGGTAAGCGCAGTACCGAGCAGCGTATCCGGGAATCCTTCACGGTTCCGACGCTGAATGCTGCTGCCGGTGACCTGAGCCTCGTGCTTCCGAAGCGTATCCTCGACGGCATCATCGAGATGATCTACGCCCTCGATAAGGTCGCACCAGGTACTGCAAATGACGACACCCTGCTTTATGGTGTCGAGGTCAAGTTCTACAACATGGAGGTCGAGGTCGACGAGAACCTCATGACCCGTCACGACGGACTCTACGTCATCGGGGACGGCAGTGGTATCACCCACTCCCTGTCGCACGCCTCCGCCAGTGGCGTATATGTCGCACGTCAGCTGACGAAATAAAGAGAGCACCGGACCGGCAACTGTAGTTCTTTGCTGCAGTTGCCGGTCTTTTTACGCAACCATCTCGAATATAACAGTTCAGGCAGGGGTCCTTGCCTGAACTGCTGTGTTTAAGCTATAGAAGACAAAAGTAAATTTCATGCAAAGCCTTGTTTATAACTTCTCTTTATGTTAATGTTTGACTTTAGTGCTTTAAATTAAAGGGAGACATGTGATTATGAATCAGCATAAAAAGAGAAGCTCGTTCTCCGGCAAGATCGGTTTCGTTCTGTCGGCAGCAGGCGCTTCGGTAGGACTTGGTAATATCTGGCGATTCCCATACCTCGCGGCGAAGTATGGTGGAGGTATCTTCCTGATCGTCTACATTTTTCTCGCGATGACCTTCGGTTATACGATGATCATCGCTGAGACCGCACTCGGTCGTATGACGAAGAAGAGCCCGGTCGGTGCGTATGACAGCTTCGGAAAGTCGAAGTGGCTTTCCCTCGGTGGCTGGATCAATGCGATCATTCCGATCCTCATCGTGCCATATTACTCTGTCATCGGCGGCTGGGTCATCAAGTACCTCGCCGAGTACCTCGGCGGGCAGACACAGCTCGTCGCGCAGGACGGTTATTTCGGCGAGTTTATTTCCAACGGGCTTTCACCGGAAATCTGCTTCATCGTCTTTTCCGTCGTCGTCATCGCCATCATCTATGCCGGTGTACAGAACGGAATCGAACGTGTTTCGAAGTTTATGATGCCGATTCTCGTCGTGCTGT
Organism: Oribacterium sp. HCP3S3_B9; assembly: GCF_052064255.1. Lineage (NCBI taxonomy): Bacteria > Bacillati > Bacillota > Clostridia > Lachnospirales > Lachnospiraceae > Oribacterium > Oribacterium sp. HCP3S3_B9. The sequence continues at coordinate 25,606 of NZ_JBQHVY010000002.1, read as the reverse complement.
CCGTGATCATCGCCGTCTATTCCGTGACGAGACCAGGTGCCTTCGAGGGCGTGAAGTACTTCCTCGTACCAAATGTGAAGAACTTCTCCTGGATGACCGTCGTAACCGCGATGGGCCAGATGTTCTACTCCCTGTCGATCGCCATGGGTATCCTTGTCACCTTCGGCTCCTACATGCGGAAGGAAACCGAAATCGAAGCGGCGACCGAGCAGGTTGAGATCTTCGATACCGCGATCGCCATCATGGCGGGTCTCATGATCATCCCGGCGGTCTTTGCCTTCAGCGGCGGAGATGCCGCGACCCTTCAGGCGGGTCCGTCTCTCATGTTCATCACGATCCCGAAGGTCTTCGCAAGTATGGGCTTCGGAACCCTGACCGGTGTGATGTTCTTCGTGCTGGTGCTCTTCGCAGCCCTCACTAGCTCCATCGCGCTGACCGAGAGTGCGGTTTCGACCTTCGAGGATGAGTTCAAGTGGAGCCGTAAGAAGTCGACGACCATCATCGGCCTCATCATCGTATCCCTCGGCACCCTGTCCGCCCTCGGCTACGGTCCACTCGCAGAGGTCACCATCATCGGCATGCAGTTCCTGGATTTCTTCGATTTCCTCACGAACACCGTCATGATGCCGATCGCCGCGATCGCCACCTGCCTGCTCGTCTCAAGAGTGATCGGTGTAGAGAAGATCGAAGCGGAGGTCACCGCAGACGGTGCACCGTTCAAGCGGAAGAAGATCTTCGCTTTCATGATCCGCTTCCTCTGCCCGGTCTTCGCCGCCATCATCCTGATCAGCTCGATCGCAAACGCCTTCGGCTGGATCTCGATGTAAGATTTTACCTCGTAACGATTAAAAAGCTGACGCTTCTGCGCCAGCTTTTTTTGTTCACGGATCCGATTCCGGCCACCTGTCTGAACTCTAATAAACCTCCATCTGATTTGGTATAAAATTCACAAATTTCTTGTATTAGGCTTTAATTTTTAGTAGAATACTAACTAATGAATACTTCGTATGCACAGGAGGGAAAGACTTATGAAGGTATATGACACCGGAAACATACGTAACGTTGTTCTTTTGGGACATGGCGGCGCAGGTAAGACGACCGTAGCAGAGGCTCTGGCCTATGTCACCGGCACCACCACCCGGATGGGAAGCGTCCCTGAGGGCAACACAGTTTCGGATTACGACAAGGAAGAAATCAAGAGAAAGTTTTCGATTTCCGCGACCACCGTTCCGATCGAGTATAAGGGTGAGCACGGAGATCTCAAGATCAATATACTGGACACTCCGGGTTATTTTGATTTCGTGGGCGAGGTGGAGGAAGCGGTTTCTGTAGCGGACGCTGCCATCATCGTGGTGAACTGTAAGGCAGGCATCGAGCCTGGCACCCTGAGAGCATGGGACATCTGTGAGAAGTTCCGCATCCCACGTCTTTTCTTCGTGACAAACATGGATGACGATCACGCATCCTTCCGTCAGCTGGTACTGAATCTGGAGAAGCAGTTCGGACGTTCCGTCGCACCGTTCCAGATCCCGATCCGCGAAAATGAGAAGTTTGTCGGCCTCGTAAACGTCGTAAAGATGGAGGGCCGTAAGTTCACAAAGCCGAACGAGTATGAGCCTTGTGAGATCCCTGAGTACGTTAAGAAGAACCTCGGTATCGCAAGAAATGCTCTTCTTGAGGCCGTTGCAGAGACCTCCGACGAGTTCATGGAGAAGTACTTCGGTGGTGAGGAGTTCACCGTCGAGGAGATCCAGACCGCACTTCGTCAGAACGTGAAGACCTGCAGCATGGTTCCAGTGCTCATGGGCTCCGGCGTAAACGTACAGGGCTTCAATGTCCTTCTTCAGGTCATCGACAAGTACTTCCCGGCACCGGACGAGTTCGAGACCGTCGGCGTCGATGTATCGAACGGCGAGCGTTTCACCGCGAAGTATAATTCCGATGTAACCCTGACTGCGAAGGTATGGAAGACCATCGTGGATCCGTTCCTCGGAAAGTACTCCCTCATGAAGGTCTGCACCGGTACCCTGAAGCCGAACACTGAGGTCTATAACGTAAATAAGGAAACCACCGAGAAGATCGGTAAGATCTACGTTCTCCGCGGTAAGGAATCCATCGAGGTTCCGGAGCTTAGGTCCGGTGATATCGGTGCCGTTGCGAAGCTCAGCGTCACGGCGACCGGTGATACGATGGCGGTTCGTAATGCGCCGATCATGTATCACGGCCCGCAGTTCTCGACACCATATACCTTTAAGGCATACGCTGCCGAAAACAAGACCGAGGAAGATAAGCTCGCGACCGCACTCGCTCGTATGATGGAGGAGGATAAGACGCTCAAGACCGTTTCTGATCCGGAGAACCGTCAGTCCCTCATCTATGGTATCGGCGATCAGCAGCTCGATGTCGTCGCTTCCGAGATCAAGGAGCGCTACAACGTAACCCTCGTTCTGTCGAAGCCTCGTTTCGCATATCGTGAGACCATCAAGAAGAGCGCGAAGGTACAGGGCAGATATAAGAAGCAGTCCGGCGGACACGGCCAGTTCGGTGATGTCATCATGCAGTTCGAGCCGTCCGGCGACCTCGAGACAGCGTATGTATTCGAGGAGCAGGTATTCGGCGGATCCGTTCCGAAGAACTACTTCCCGGCGGTTGAGAAGGGCGTACAGGAGGGCTGTGAGAAGGGTCCTCTGGCCGGATATCCGGTAGTCGGTGTGAAGGCGACCCTCCTCGATGGTTCCTACCATCCGGTTGATTCCTCCGATATGGCGTTCAAGACGGCTTCGAACATGGCGTTTAAGGATGCCTTCATGAAGTGTCAGCCGATCCTTCTCGAGCCGATCGCGTCCATCAAGGTCACGGTTCCGGATGCCAATACCGGCGATATCATGGGTGATATGACGAAGCGCCGCGGCAGAGTCCTCGGTATGGAGTCGATCGGCCATGGCAAGCAGGTCATCCAGGCGGAGGTTCCGATGTCCAATCTGTACGGCTACGGCACCGACCTTCGTTCCATGACCGGCGGTACCGGCGATTATGAGTACAGCTTCGCTCGCTATGAGCAGGCACCGGGCGACGTTCAGAACCAGATCGTAGAAGAGAACGCAGCACAGGGAAACTAAGCCACTGTCATACGTAGTAAACCATATTCGGGCAATGTCTACATCAGGCATTGCCCGTTTTTTGCCGAATAAACAGGGCACAGCGGGCGGTGATAGACGCTCCTGCAGAAACATTGGCCAAACAACTGCCTGTTTTTTCACGTAAATTTCTGCATTCGAATTGCATTAAAGGCGTCGAAATTTTATACTTTAAGAGCAAAAGTGTCGATTTACTGAATGAAATAAAGAGATTGAGCAGGACAAAACTATGATTTTTGAAGAGATTTTTATGGTGAATGGCACCGCTATCATCATGATGGCGTTTCTGTTGTATTGCCGCCATCGAAACAGAGAGAGCATACATGGGGATGATCGAATCTATGACTGGATGACGCTCATCACGCTGCTGGGGGCCGTGAATGACACCCTCACGTTCCTCGTGGATGGGCAGAGCTTCGTCGGCGCGCGCTTCCTGAACTATCTCACGAACAGCCTTGCGTATATGGGCACGGTCGTTATCGGTTTCCTCTGGTGTCTCTATGTCGACCTGCATATCTATAAGAACCATGCGCGGTATCGGCGGAACCTCCGCTACGTCGCGCTCCCGCTCCTGTTTGAGTTCGGCTGTCTCCTGTATAACCTGTGCGGGAACGGCTTCATGTTTACGATTTCAGCGGACAATATGTACAGCCGCGGCTTCTACTCGATCATCGGTTTTACCTCGGTTTATCTGTATCTGCTCTACAGCATTTACCTCGTATATCACTCGAGGGAAGTGGGCATAAACCTCGATTTCTTCCCGATTTTCTACTTCATAGGACCTTGCGTGCTCGGTATCGTCATTCAGTTCCTGTGCTATGGCATCACGAGCTCCTGGATTTCGGTCGCCATTTCGCTTACCTTCGTGCAGATGCAGGTGTACTCCGAGAATATCTCGACGGACTCGCTGTCGGGACTCTATAACCGACGTTACCTCGACCGTGTGCTCGCAAATAAGGAAAGACTATCGCGTTTATCCGTCTTCGGGATCATGATGGATGTCAATGACTTCAAGCAGATCAACGACCACTACGGTCACAGCATGGGGGACCAGGCGATCCGCGTGATGGGCAATATCCTCTCGAAGGCTCTTCCGGACGGGGGAATTCCGATCCGCTATGCTGGTGATGAGTTCGTGGCGCTGCTGATCTGCGAGGACTCGAACGAGGTCTTCGCGACCATGACGGAAATCAACCGTCGCCTCGATGTCTTCAACCGCTCCGGTGCGGAGCCGTTTAAGATCAGCGTCTCGATGGGTTATGCGAAGCTCGACCCGAGTGACACCGAAACCTTCCTCCGCGAGATGGACGAGCGGATGTATGAGGAGAAGCGACGCTATCATCAGCTGATACATGCGTGATTACGTGATTTCATGCTTTCAGAGCCCCGGAGGGCCTGCCTGAACCTTAAATGCAATTCTTGCAAAAGGACTGTGTTCATATTAGAATAAAATGATGTTTTGATGTTAAATTCGAGATGTTTGCATCCAGAGTCTGAGCGATAGCGATGAATAGCAGCACGAAATTCCGGATACGGCAGTTCTCGAACAAAAAGGAGTATTATGGTCAGAATAGCAATCGACTGTATGGGTGGTGATCAAGCGCCTTCCGCGATCATGGATGGTGCGCTTCGTTCCCTTGCAGCTACGAAAGATACGAAGCTTTTTCTTTTCGGTCCGGAGGGACTTCTGAAGGAGGAGCTTCAGAAGAGTGCGAAGTCAGCCGGGGTGTCGGAGGCGGATCTCGCGGCGCGTGTCGAGATCTGTGATGCGGCGGAGGTGATTTCTCTGCATGAGGCACCGGTGCTTGCAATCCGTCGCAAGAAGGATTCCAGCATCGTGAAGGGTCTTCATTTCGTGAAGGAGGGCCATGCGGATGCCTTCATTTCCGCGGGCTCCAGTGGCGCGATTCTCGCCGGTGGTCAGCTCATCATCGGACGTGCGAAGGGTGTGCCACGTCCACCGTTCGGCGCACTGATTCCGACCAGCAGGGGCGTGACCTTGCTTCTCGACAGTGGTGCCAATGTTGACGCCAAGCCGGAGTGGCTGGTCCAGTACGCGAAGATGGGCTCCATCTATATGAAGGAGGTCTGCGGTATCCAGAACCCGACGGTCGGCCTCGTCAATGTCGGTGCCGAGGAGGAGAAGGGCAATGCCCTCGTGAAGGAGACCATGCCGCTCCTAAAGGAAGTGAAGGACATCAACTTCATCGGTTCCTGCGAGGCACGTGAGATTTCCTTCGGTGCCTGCGACGTCGTCGTATGTGACGCCTTCGTCGGCAACTGTATCCTGAAGATGTATGAGGGCGTCGGTAAGATGCTCCTTGGTGAGATCATGAGTGCCATCAAGTCCACCCCGATCTCACTCATCGGCGGTGCCCTCATTAAGGGCACCCTCAAGGGTACGCTGAAGAAGTTTGATGCGAAGCAGTATGGCGGTGCACCGATCCTCGGTCTCCGTGGCCTCGTCGTAAAGGTGCACGGTAACACCGACGGTCGCGAAATCACACACGCCATCCAGCAGTGCTACGACTTCGTCCACGCCGACGCGGTGCAGAAGATCGCCGCCAGCATCGAAGCCGAGAACGCCCGCGAATCTTAAGAATTTCGTAAGGGGGTCTGACCCCATTAAATTTTTATAAACAAAATCTAAAGTTGAAGTTTATGGGGTCAGACCCCATAAACAGATAGGAGAAACCATGGAATTTGAGAAGCTGAAGCAGATTATCGTGAATGAGGTACCGCGTGTGGATCCTGCGAAGATCACCCCGGAGGCTCGCTTCGTGGATGACCTCGAGATGGACTCCCTCGATGTCGTACAGGTCGTGATGGCCATCGAGGATACCTTCGGTATCCAGGTACCGGATGACGCCACTGAGCACATGAGCACCGTTCAGGATGCGGTCGACGCTATCCGGGAAGCGGTCAATCAGTGATTTCATCATATATCGTCAATCATTAATTTTGAATTCTTGAACTGAAGAAGCAGGAGCTTGGAGGGCACAAGCTTGCGCATTCAAAGAACAGGTTCCAGCGTAGTGTCCGCGTCAGGCATGCAGACTTGCTCTGCATAGACGGACACGGACACTACACTGGGTTCTGTACTTGGAACTAAGGTTTATCACGGGGGTGCCCGTAGGGTGGGGGCCCCCGTGATGCCATAGTGGCGAACGTATTCATAGTTTTGCCATATGCAAAACTACCTTACGCTGTGCCCTCCATGTCATGCTTCTGGAGTAAAGGAGATTTATGGAACAGAATTTAGATGTTTTACAGGATGCGATCGGTTATCGCTTCCGTGATGTGTCTCTTCTGAAGCATGCGTTGACGCATCCTTCGTATAGTAATGAGAGCGGGGAGCCGAAGGAGGCTTCGAATCAGCGTCTTGAGTTTCTCGGAGATGCTGTGCTGGAGCTGGTTTCCAGCGTTTTTCTTTTTAACCGCCGTCCGGTGATTCAGGAGGGTGTCATGACCAAGATTCGTGCCGCACTGGTATGTGAGCCGACGCTCGCAGAGGCAGCCCGAAAGGTGAACCTTGGTGATTACATCATCCTCGGAAAGGGCGAGGCGCGCGAGGGCATCAATCGTCGGGATTCCGTCATTTCCGACGCCTTCGAGTCTGTGATCGGCGCGATGTACCTCGATGGGGGCTTCGCACCGGCGGAGAAGTTCGTGCGTCGTTTCGTGCTCTGCGATATCGAAAACGCAGGGCTCTATCGTGATGCGAAGACGGTGCTTCAGGAGTACGTGTCGCAGAACAAAAAGTCCCTCGAGTACCGTGTCATCGAGGAATCCGGTCCATGTCACGACCGCTACTATCGAGTCGAGGCAGTGATTGATGGAGAGGCCTACGGGATCGGCGAGGGCTCCAGTAAAAAGAAGGGCGAGCAGGGCGCAGCGTACCAGACACTCAAGCGCATAAAGGCGGAAACAGGTTATGTATTTAAAATCTATTGAGATTCAGGGCTTCAAGTCCTTTGCGAACAAGACCGTCCTGGATTTCAGTAAGGGCATCACGGGCATCGTCGGCCCGAACGGCTCCGGAAAGTCGAACATCTCCGACGCGGTGCGCTGGGTACTCGGTGAGCAGAAGGTGAAGCAGCTGCGTGGAAGCTCCATGCAGGATGTCATCTTCGCCGGCACACAGCTCCGCCGCCCGCAGAGCTCGGCCTTCGTGGCGATCACCCTCGATAATTCGGACCGCATCCTGAACATCGATTACGATGAAGTCACGGTTTCCCGTCGCCTCTACCGCTCGGGCGAGTCCGAGTACATGCTGAACGGCACCGAGTGTCGTCTGAAGGACATCAACGAGCTTTTCTACGATACCGGTATCGGTAAGGACGGCTACTCCATCATCGGACAGGGGCAGGTCGACAAAATCCTCTCCGGTAAGCCGGAGGAGCGTCGTGACCTCTTCGATGAGGCCGTCGGTATCGTGAAGTTCAAGCGCCGGAAGGCCCTTGCCGAGAAGAAGCTCAGCGACGAGGAAGCGAACCTCACGCGTGTGACGGACATCCTCACCGAGCTCGAGCGCCAGGTCGGCCCGCTGAAGCGCCAGTCCGAGCAGGCCCGCGAGTACCTTTCGATCCGTGACGAGCTCGTAAACGCCGACGCGAACCTTTTCGTACGCGACATGGAGGACACGCTGAAAGGCCTAGACACGGTAAATGCCAATGCAGACACCGTCGAGCAGGACCTCGCCGCAATCAAGCAGGAGTCCGAGCAGCTGAATGGCAAGTACAACGCGCTCGAGGAGCAGATTCACGCCCTCGATGAGAAGCTTCAGCAGGCGAAGGATACCGTCAGTCAGTCGGATGTCCTGAAAACAAACCTCCAGGGACAGATCGATGTCCTGAACGAGCAGATCAACACCGAAAAGAACAACGCACTGCACTACACGCAGCGAATCAACGCCCTCGGAAAGGACGTGTTCGACCGTATCGCGCAGATCGAGGATAACCGGAGTCTTCTTCGCTGGATCCGTGATCAGATCACCTTCATCCGTGACAACAAGGCGGCGACCGACGAGATGATGGAAAACATCGATCTCGATCTCGAGATGATCGGCTCCACGATGGACGAGACCGAGCTCACCGTGTCGAGCTGCATGGGCCCGGACTTCGAGCTCGAGGAGCGTCCGGTGAAGGAAGCCGAGTCGAGCTCCCCGGTGAAGAACGACCACTTCCTCACGAACATCGAGGACCAGCGGAAGGAGCTCGCCGCACTCGGTCAGCGCCTCGAGGAGGTCAATGCCATCATCGCGAGTGATACCGCGCTGGTGGATCGGCTCGGCACCGAAAATCAGCAGCTGCGTGAGCGGATCGTCGAGAAGAACCGTGAGCTCGATCGTCTCAAGAACCGCCTCGAGACCCTTCGTAACCTCGCGGAGCGCTATGAGGGCTACGGCAATGCGGTCAAGATGGTCATGGACCAGCGTGACCGGAGACGCGGCATCCTCGGCGTCGTAGCAGACCTCATCGAGGTCCCGGCGAAGTACGAGACGGCGATCGAGACGGCCCTCGGCGGCGCGATTCAGAACGTCGTCACCGAGGACGAAGCGACGGCGAAGGACATGGTCCAGTTCCTGAAGCAGCACCGCTACGGACGTGCCACCTTCCTCCCGCTCAGCAACATTCGCGGACGCCGCGATAACAACTGTGAGCAGGCGTCGCATGAGCGCGGCGCCATCGGACTCGCGTGCGACCTCATTGACCTCGACAAAAAGTACATCAGTCTCGCAGAGTTCCTGCTGGGCCGTGTGCTGGTGGTCGACAACATTGACAATGCACTGCAGATCCAGCGGAAGTACCGGCAGAGCCTCCGTATCGTAACGCTCGAGGGCGAGCAGCTGAATCCGGGCGGTTCGATCTCGGGTGGTGCCTTCCGCAACAGCTCGAATCTGATGGGCCGGAAGCGCGAGCTCGACGAGATCGAGGCGCAGATGCTCGAGGGCGAGAAGCAGGCTGCGGAGCTGCGTGCGAAGCTGAGCGAGGGCGAGAACCGTCGTGCGCTCGCGAAGGCGTCCGTGGAGGCGCATCACGAGGAGATCGAGCAGTTGAAGCTCGATCAGAACACGAAGACGATGGCGATCGCGTCCCAGATCAATGTCGAGTACTCGTCCCTGTCGACCCGTACCGACTTCGTGACGGAGACCCTGCACCGCCTGAACGGCGAGCTCGAGGCCCTCACGACCGAGAAGGGTGAGATGGAGGATGCGCAGCAGAACAGCGACCAGGTGCTCGCAGAGAAGGCGGATCGCATCACCGAGCTCCAGGATCTGATTGCCAATGCAGACAACGTGGCGGCAGAGGCCCAGGCGGAGACAGCGCGGGCCACGGAGGAGAAGGAGAAGCTCGTCGCCGAGCGGAAGTCCTTCTTCGGCCGCAAGGATGAGATCTCGCAGCGACTGCTCAATATAGAGAAGGAGTCGATGCGTGTGCAGAATAAGAAGGAGAAGCTCGACGAAAAGATCGACAAGCTCACGAGCTACATGTTCGACGAGTACGGGCTCACCTTCGATGAAGCGAAGAAGCGCTATTCCGAGGAGTATAAGAATACCTCGGAGGTGCGTTCCCTCGTGTCGAAGCTGAAGAATCAGCTGAAGGCGCTCGGTCCGGTGAATGTCGACGCGATCGAGCAGTATAAGGAGGTCAGCGAGCGTTACGAGTTCCTGAATAATCAGTACCTCGACCTCACGGAGTCCGCGAAGTCGCTCGGGAAGGTCATCGAGGAGCTCGACCAGGGCATGCGGAAGCAGTTCAATGAGAACTTCCAGCGCATCCAGGTGGAGTTTGACAAGACCTTCAAGATCCTCTTCGGTGGCGGACAGGGCCGTCTGGAGCTCGACACTTCGGATCCGGATGTGCTGACGACCTCGATTTCGATCATCGCCGAGCCGCCTGGAAAGAAGCTGCAGAACATGATGCAGCTGTCGGGTGGCGAGAAGGCGCTGACGGCGATCGCGCTGCTCTTTGCGATCCAGTGTCTGAAGCCGTCGCCGTTCTGTCTCCTCGACGAGATCGAGGCGGCACTCGACGACTCGAACGTTTCGCGTTTTGCCGAGTACCTGCATAATCTGAACCAGACGCAGTTTATCGTCATCACGCACCGTCGTGGTACCATGGAGAATGCGGATCGCCTGTTCGGAATCACCATGCAGGAGAAGGGTGTGTCGACGCTCGTGTCGGTGGATCTCGTCGCGGATCAGCTCGACGCGTGATTTAACCGGACGGATTCTGGACCACCCCCAGAGAGCACTCACTCAGTTCAAAGTACAGAACGGAGTTTAACCGAACGGAAAATTCGACCGTCATATGGGGCACTCACTCAGTTCAAAGTACAGAACCTTCCGCCTTGTTCGTGCCTGCCATTACAGGCAAGCCTGTATGGCAGGACACGTACAATTCGGAAGAACCTGTTCTTTGAATTCGCAATCAGCCCCATATAACGGCTCGAATTTTCCTGTTGGTTTATAAAACAGCATTTGTTTTGATTTAAATAAATACAAAAGAGACAGTTACTTTCTGTTGTTTGATAAATATATTACGAAAGACTAAAGGAGCTTCTATGGCAAATTTTTTCTCGAGATTAATTAATAATATATTCCAGTCAAATGAGGTCGCGGATGACGCGTTCTACGAGGATCTGGAAGATGCGATGATCATGTCGGATGTGGGTGTGACGACGACGCTGAAGATCATTGATGCGGTGAAGTCGGAGGCGAAGCGTCAGGGTGTGAATACGACGCGTGAGGTGAAGAAGATTCTGAGGGACTATCTGTATGAGCTGATGCGTGTGGATGAGTCCTACTATGATTTCGAGCGGCAGAAGAGTATCATTTCGGTCATCGGTGTCAATGGCGTGGGCAAGACGACGTCGATCGGTAAGATGGCGTACTTCTTCCAGCGTCAGGGAAAGCGGGTAATCCTGGCGGCGGCGGATACCTTCCGTGCGGGTGCGATCGAGCAGCTGAAGGAGTGGGGTAAGAGGATCGATACGGATGTCATCGCGCAGAAGGAGGGTTCTGATCCGGCGGCGGTGGTGTTTGATGCGCTGCAGTCCTTCAAGTCGAAGAACGCGGATCTGCTGATCATCGATACGGCGGGTCGTCTTCATAATAAGAAGAATCTGATGCAGGAGCTGGGAAAGATCAACCGTATCATCGATAAGGAGTTCGCGGAGGGCTTCCGTGAAACCCTGGTCGTACTGGATGCGACGACGGGGCAGAATGCGATGTCACAGGCGGAGATCTTCAAGGATGCCTGCCAGGTGACCGGTATCATCCTGACGAAGATGGATGGCACCGCGAAGGGCGGCATCGCCCTCGCGGTCCAGTCCGAGCTCGGTATCCCGGTGAAGTACATCGGCACCGGCGAAAAGGCCACCGACCTGCGCCGCTTTGATGCTAAGGAGTACGTCGACTCGATCTTTGCGGATTAACAGCTTTAGAACGGGCCACGGGACATTCATATGCTGTCAACAAAAATAGTTGACAGCATATTTTTATGTGCTATACTAGCAAAGGTTTGAGGGTGATTATGGATGAATTTGTAGTGCGCGGCAACCTTTTCGAGCTGTATGGCGGGTTGCTGAATGAAAATCAGCGGAAGGTATATGAGTACCATGTCATGGACGACATGAGCTTCACCGAGATCGGTGAGGAGCTGGGCGTCACACGGCAGGCAGCGCAGGAGCTGTTCCGTCGCGCGGATAAGAAGCTGCAAAGCACAGAGGAAATCCTCGGACTTCAGCATAAGCTGGTGAGCATTCGTGAGAAGGCGGAGCGGATCTTCGATCTAAGCGGAGATGACGCGATTCGAGCCATCGCGGGTGAGATCATAGATGGCGTCTGAGACTGCGTAAAGGCCAGAAGCATTGGCCGGACGAGGGGCGGACGCAGATGCACAGAGACGTTTGAAAATGCAGGAGAGTATATGGCATTTGAAAATCTGACAGATCGATTAAGTAATGTATTTTCAAATCTCGGTCGGAAGGGAAAGCTTTCCGAGGACGATGTCAATCAGGCGCTCCGCGAGGTGCGTATGGCACTGCTCGAGGCCGATGTCAACTTCAAGCTGGTGAAGGAATTCATCGCGAAGGTGAAGGAAAAGGCCATCGGTGAGGAGGTGCTGAACAGCCTCACACCGGCGCAGACGGTCGTGAAGATCGTCAACGACGAGCTGACCGAGATGATGGGCTCGGAGACCACCGAGATCACACTTCGTCCGGCGAGCGAGATTTCCGTCATTATGATGGTAGGTCTTCAGGGTGCCGGTAAAACCACGACGGCAGCGAAGCTGGCCGGAAAGTTCAAGTCGGCGGGCCGGACGCCTGTCCTCGTCGCCTGCGATATCTACCGTCCGGCGGCGATCGATCAGCTGCGTGTCAATGCTGAGAAGGTGAAGGTTCCGTTCTTCTCCCTGGGCGACAAGATCAGCCCGGTCGAGATCGCGCGGAGAGCCATCGAGGAGGCGAAGGCCCAGCACTACAACGTGGTGATCCTCGATACGGCGGGTCGTCTTCAGATCGACGAGAAGCTCATGGATGAGCTCCAGAACATCAAGAAGGCGGTCGATGTACAGTGGACCGTCCTCACAGTCGACGCGATGACCGGTCAGGAAGCGGTCAATGTTGCCGAGACCTTCACTGAGAAGGTGGGCATCGACGGTGTGATCCTCACGAAGTGTGATGGTGATACCCGTGGTGGTGCGGCGCTTTCCATCAAGGCGATGACCGGGAAGCCGATCCTGTACTTAGGTATGGGCGAGAAGCTCGACGACCTCGAGCAGTTCTATCCGGATCGTATGGCGGGTCGTATCCTCGGCATGGGTGATGTCCTTTCTCTCATCGAGAAGGCACAGAAGAACATCGATGAGGATAAGACGAAGGAGACCATGGGAAAGATCACCCGTGGCAAGTTCGACTACAACGACTTCATGGATCAGATGGAGCAGATGAAGAAGCTCGGCGGCTTCGGCGGTATCATGAAGCTGCTGCCTGGTATGTCGGGGCTCGGTGACATCGATACAGACGATGCTGAGAAGAAGATGAATCAGGTGAAGTCGATCATCCAGTCCATGACACCGAAGGAGAGAGCGAACCCGGATCTCATCAATCCGTCCCGTAAGCGTCGGATCGCGCGCGGTGCGGGTGTCGATATCGCAGAGGTGAACCGCCTTGTAAAGCAGTTCGAGCAGATGCGGAAGATGATGAAGCAGTTCGGCGGTGCGATACGCAGCAAGCATGGCCGCGGCGGTTTCGGAAACCTCGGCGGACTCGGAAATCTCGGCGGCTTGGGCCGTGGCCGGTTTCCGTTCTGATAAAGATTCTTAATAGGAATCGCAGTTTTCGGAATCGGGACGGAATTTCCGTTCGTATAAGCCTTCCGGACAGCGTACGCAGCACGGAAGGCAACCGCACCGTCCCCGGGCGGGTACGTGCACAGAGGCCGATGACATTGGCCTCCCGATAAGTAACAGGATTCAACAGCACTGCTGTTAATCATATATATGTACATTTATTTTTAAAACAGGAGAAAAAGACATGTTAAAGATCAGATTAAGAAGAATGGGACAGATTCACGCACCGTTTTACAGAGTTATCGTAGCAGATTCCAGATCCCCGAGAAACGGCCGTTTCATCGAGGAGATCGGTACCTACAATCCATGCGTAGAGCCGTCTGAGATCAAGATCGACGCTGAGAAGGCGAAGCAGTGGATCGCAAACGGTGCACAGCCGACCGAGTCCGTTGCAAAGCTCCTCAAGAAGGCTGGTATCTGCTGATTATTTAGCCGAGAGGAGACCTCATGAAGGAATTACTCGAAACGATTGCCCGGGCGCTGGTGCAGAATCCGGACGACGTCAAGGTCGTCGAGGAAGATAAGGACGGCGAGATCGTGCTCACCCTCTCTGTAAATGAGCAGGATATGGGAAAGGTCATCGGTCGTTCCGGTCGCATCGCCAAGGCGATTCGCTCAGTGATGTCTGCCGCTGCCAGCAAGGCTGACGTTAAGGTTTCCGTAGACATCCGCTGAGACCATCCGATTACGGATCATAAGGATTTAATATGCAGGAAAAACTGAGAGTTGGTACAGTTGTTACCACCCATGGCCTCAAGGGCGAGGTGAAGGTTTATCCTACGACAGAGGATCCAGACAGATTTTTCGATTTAGATAAAGTCTGGCTGGATCTTTCCGGTTCTATGGAAAACCTGCGCGAGCTCCACGTCGAGCGCGTGCGCTTCTCGAAAAACCTGGCCATCGTAAAATTCGAGGGCATCGACTCGATCGATGATGTCCTCCCGTTCCGCCACGGCGAGCTGTACGTGGATCGCGCCGATGCGATCCCGCTCGAGGAAGGCGAGTATTTTGTCGGCGATCTGATCGGCATCGACGTCCTCGACGATGTGTCCGGCGAGTGCCTCGGCACCGTCAAGGACATCCTCGAAACCGGCGCGAATAATGTGCTGATCGTGAAGAATCAGAAGAAGGACCTCATGATCCCGTATGTACGCGGCCAGTTCATCACGGACGTACAGCCGGAGCAGGGATTTCTGAAAGTGCATCTGATTCCGGGCATCCTCGATCTCTGATACCTGGACCAGGCTATGCCAAGTTTCCGACGGACAGCAGATGGCTGTCCGCTGCAGAACCGGCTTCATCCATCTATGCGGCTGGTTTTCGGCGGACAGAACACTCCTGTCCGTCGATGATTTCTTATCCCCAGAAAGGCGGACGAATGAAAAACTACTATGTGATGACCCTCTTTCCGGAGATGATCGAAAACGTCGTCCGCGAGAGCATCAGCGGTCGTGCTATCAAGGCAGGACTTATGAATGTCGAGGCCTTCAATATCCGCGACTATACGAAGGACGCGCATAACCACGTCGACGACTATCCGTATGGCGGCGGTGCCGGCATGCTCATGCAGGTGCAGCCGATCGTCGACTGCTATCAGCATATCGTCGATCAGATCGGCCATCGCCCGGCCCGCGTGCTCTTCATGTCGCCGCAGGGACGCACCTTCGATCAGAGGATGGCCGAGGAGCTCGCTGCGGAAGAGGATATCCTGTTCCTCTGCGGACACTATGAGGGCATCGACGAACGCGCCCTCGAGATTCTCGACGTCGAGCATGTCTCAATCGGTGATTACATCCTGACCGGCGGTGAGCTGCCGGCGCTCAGCATGATCGATTCTATCTCGCGTCTCGTGCATGGTGTCCTGAATAAGGATGCCTCGCATGAGATCGAAAGCTTCTCCGACGGCCTCCTCGAGTACCCGCAGTACACGCGCCCGGAGGTCTACGAGGACCGCCGCGTTCCAGCGATTCTCCTCTCCGGAGATCATAAGAAGGTCGATGAGTGGCGCCACCAGATGAGCCTTGACCGCACGAAGGAACGCCGCCCGGATCTGTATGAGGCGTATGTCGCCTCGCATGCGAAGGAGTTCGCACCGAAGAAGCCGAAGCGCCGCCGGAAACGTGCTGAATAGTAGCTGACTACTTCCGGAAAAAGAATTGCCATTTGATTGATTAATGGTAAAATTATTTATATAAGTTGATCAAGAGAAACGGACGGAAGGAGTAAGCGTATGGCTACACAGAACATGGGTATGGATATTCTCACGAGGGTAAATGGAATTCGCGCTGCAAACGGATTGAAACCACTTCGGTACGATACGAATCTGGATGCGCCTGCACTCGTAAGAGCGACCGAAGCTTCTACATTTTTTTCTCACACAAGACCAAACGGAACCGAATGGTACACTGTAAATGAGAACCTTATGTATGGTGAGAATCTGGCGGAGGGCTACCACACTGCAGATGAAGTTGTCAATGCATGGATGGCATCTCCTGAGCATAAGGCCAATATCTTAAAGCCGGATTTTACCACGATGGGCATCGGAATCGCAAATAAGAACGGAAAGAACTACTGGGCTCAGATTTTTGGCATGGCCTGAATGCCAGCATGCCTGCGTGGCGAAGAGCACAGCGTATAAAGTACGGAAAATCCCATGATGGAGCCTCTGTCATGGGATTTTAAATGAGTTCAAAAGACTCGTCCGGAAGGTAAAAACCGCTTGCAATTCCTCCGTATCTATGGTAAATTGTCAAGGTTGTGACTAAGAGAGATATTCCGCTGACGGTTCCATCTGCTTGGAATAGGTGATTCGGCTCGGGCCGAACGAGAAACTCCGTGAATGAATGTCGAATAGTACTAGGAGGTACACAATGTCTAATAACGAGATTATCAAGAACATCGAGCAGGGTCAGCTCAAGGCTGAGGTTCCAGCATTCAACACTGGTGACACCGTTCGCGTTTACAACAAGATCAAAGAGGGTAACCGTGAGAGAACTCAGATCTTCGAGGGTACTGTTCTGAAGATCCAGGGTGGTTCCAACAGAACTACTTTCACCGTTCGTAAGTCTTCCAACGGCGTAGGCGTAGAGAAGACCTGGCCGCTTCACAGCCCGATGGTTGAGAAGGTTGAGGTCGTTAGAAAAGGTAAGGTAAGAAGAGCAAAGCTCACATACCTTAGAGAGCGTACTGGTAAGGCTGCCAAGGTTAAGGCACTGTAATCAGAAGCGATGAATCATTGGGGGCGTTCCGTTTTACGGGATGCCCCTTTTCAATGGTTTTATTTACTGGTAAAATCCCAGTTATGAAATGGTTTATGGGAAGGGGTCTGACCCCATACGGGGTCAGACCCCTTGGCCTCCCGGCAGGTTATGGAGGGCGTTTTCCGGCCTTCGGATGAGTTTGCCAGCCAGGCAGAAGATCCGGTCGGTGACTGGATTATCGTTGCGGGAAAGGGGTCACCCCTGGCTTCCCAATATTGTTATGAGGTGAAGAATGCGAGAGAAGAGTCCGATTCAGAAGTTTGTCGGCACGGTTACGAACGTGATCGTCGTGATCGCGCTTGCGTGGTTTCTGGTGCACAGCTTTCTGACGACCGAGGAGATTTCCGGTCACAGCATGGAGCCGGCGATATCCGCGAGCGATCTCGTGCTGGTCGATCGGCTCACGTATAAGTTCATGAAGCCGAAGCGTATGGATGTCGTCATCTTCCAGCGAAGCGACGCGACACGGAACGTGAAGCGCGTCATCGGACTGCCGGGCGAGACTGTCGTGATCCAGAACGGTCGCATCTACATCGACGGTACCCTGCTGGAGAGTGATCAGATCTCCGACATCTCCCTCGGCGGTATCGCGGAGAAGCCGGTCGAACTGATGGAGGACGAGTATTTCCTGATCGGGGACAATGCAGACTCCTCCGAGGACAGCCGCTTCATCAATGTCGGTAATGTCAAACGCTCACAGATCCTCGGACGCATCTGGTTCCGGCTGTTGCCGTTTAAAAAGATCGGTTTCATCCGATGATGCTGCCCACTGCATCCGCAGCTTAAAGTGCATCTGGTTCCGGCTGCTGCCGTTTAAGAAAATCAGTTTCATCCAATGATGCAAGGTAATGTACATATAAGAAGTATAGAAGACAGGTGAATTATGACGATTCAATGGTATCCAGGCCATATGGCCAAAGCAAAACGAAACATCCGTGAGGACCTGAAGCTGGTCGATCTCGTCATCGAGGTCATCGACGCCCGCTGCCCGGAATCCTCCCGTAATCCGGACGTCGACAGCTTCGCGAAGGATAAGGCCCGCATCCTCCTTATCAATAAGGCGGATCTCGCGGATCGTCGTGAGACGAAGCGCTTCGCAGACTACTTCGCCGCCCGCGGCTACTATACACTCGAAATCGATGCGCGAAACAAGGGCAGCCTGAAGAAGCTGAATCCGCTCATCGATGAGGCGACGAAGGCGCTCGTCGAGAAGAACCTGAAGCGCGGCATCAAGACCCCGGTCATCCGTGCGATGGTTCTCGGTGTGCCGAACGTCGGCAAGTCCACCTTCATCAATTCCTATGTCGGAAAGTCCATGGCGAAGACCGGAAACAAGCCGGGCGTCACCCGTGGTAATCAGTGGATCAATGTCAATAAAAAGCTGCAGCTGCTCGACACCCCGGGTATCACCTGGCCGAAGTTTGAGCGCGAGATCGTCGGCCTGAATCTGGCCCTCATCGGCTCCATCAACGACCAGATCCTGAACATTGACGAGCTCGTATTCTACCTCATCAAATACCTCGTGCGCTATTACCCGGAGGCACTGATCGCGCGCTACGGCAGCTCCCTCGAAGGCCTCGAGGAAGCGATTCAGGTCTTCGACGAGATCGGCCGCCGTCGCGGCTGCATCATGAAGGGTGGAAACATCGACTACACGAAAACCGCGAAGATCATCCTCGACGACTTCCGCAGCGGACGCCTCGGCGCCATCACCCTCGAGCACGTTCCGACCACGGCCAGCCAGGAGACGGCAGAAGCAGACGCAGTGGAAAGCCAAGGGGTCTGACCCACGCCTGAATTCTGTGACCTCCTTGCGGCTTTCGGAAGGGGGTCAGACCCCTTTCCCAACACCATTTCACAACGATACCAGTAACAACCAGAAAGAGGAATTTCATGTCGAGAGAACTGAAGGGCGAGCGTCTGGAGAAGGAGCTCGCGCGTTTAGCAGCGATGCACGAATATGAAAACGCACATGCCGATGTCCGCTTCATCGCCGGCATCGACGAAGCCGGCAGAGGTCCGCTGGCGGGCCCAGTCGTGGCCGCCTGCTGCATCCTCCCGAAGGATGCCGTGATCCTCTATCTCAACGATTCGAAGAAGGTGACCGCACTCCGCCGCGAAGCGCTGCTGCCGGTAATCCAAGAAAAAGCCATCGCCTACGGCATCGGCATCGTGGATGAGAAACGGATTGATGAGATCAACATCCTTCAGGCGGATTATGAAGCGATGCGCATCGCAGTTCAGAAGACGAGCGCGATGCTCCAGGCGAAAGGACTCGCCGACGCACCAGGTCTCCTGCTGAACGACGCCGTCACGATCCCAGGCCTCGAGATCCCACAGGAGTCGATCATCAAGGGCGACGCGAAGTCCGTCTCCATCGCCGCCGCCAGCATCCTCGCGAAAGTGACGAGGGATCAGCTCATGGAGGCGTACGACGCGCAGTATCCGGAGTACGGCTTCGCCCGTAATAAAGGCTACGGCACGAAGGAGCACATCGAAGCCCTGAAACGCCTCGGCCCATGCCCGATCCACCGTCGCTCCTTCATCGGCCATTTCGTCTGACCCCTGTTGCTCACCGATTCCCGAGAGGCCAAGGGGTCTGACCCACGCGTGAATTCTGCGACCCCCTTTCGGCTTTCGGAAGGGGGTCTGACCCCTGAAACTAAAGGAACATCATGTACTTCAAAGAACTCCCCAAAATATTCACCGAGAAAATCGAGGATCCGAAACCTAGTCAGAAGCGCTCCGACGCGCGTCGTGGCAACCACGCAGACGGTGTCCGCGGGGAGGACATGGCCGCAGCATACCTCGAGACGGCGGGCTACCGGATCGTCGCACGAAACTGGCGCTTTCACCGGAACGAGATCGACATCATCGCGATGGACGGCGACACGCTCGTCTTCGTCGAGGTGAAGAAACGCCAGGACAGCGCCCACGGCTACGGTTGCGAGGCCGTAGACCATGCGAAACAGCAGCGGATCCGCCGGGTAGCGGAAGCCTATCTCGCCTGCACGAAGCGCTCACAGGCCGACACGAAGTGCCGCTTCGACGTCGTCTCGATCGACGATGACAAGATACTACTGTTTAAAAACGCATTTTAGTATGCTATACTCATAATAAGTTTGTGCATTTTATGGAGGCAGGCATGTTAGCAAAAGATTGTAAGCGTAAAGTTATCCTGACGGGCGATCGTCCGACCGGAAAACTTCATTTAGGACACTTTGTGGGTTCTCTCCAGCGGAGAGTAGAGCTTCAGAACTCTGGTCAGTTCGACGAGATCAACATCCTCGTCGCGGACGATCAGGCCCTGACCGATAACTGGGATAACCCGAAGAAGGTACGTGATAACATCATCGAGGTCACCCTCGATTATCTCTCCGCAGGTATCGACCCGGATAAGTCCTTTATCTGCATTCAGTCCGGCATCCCGGCACTGCACGCACTGACGTTCTACTATATGAACCTCGTAACTACCCAGCGTCTGTCCAGAAACCCGACCGTCAAGTCCGAGATGCTCATGCGTGGCTTTAACGGCAGCGAGTCGGAGGATGACAATGTTGCCGGCCTTCCAGCCGGATTCTTCACCTATCCGGTATCGCAGACCGCCGATATCACAGCGTTCAAGGCGACCACCGTACCAGCCGGTGAGGACCAGATGCCGATGATCGAGCAGGCACGCGAGATCGCACATCGTTTCAACACGATCTACAAGTGCGATGTCCTCGTCGAGCCGGATATCCTGATTCCGGAGAATGCGGCACAGCGTCGTCTCCCGGGTATCGATGGTAAGGCGAAGATGTCGAAGTCGCTCGGCAACGGTATCTTCCTGTCCGATGACGCCGCGACCGTAAAGAAGAAGGTCATGAGCATGTACACGGATCCGACGCATATTAACGTTGCGGATCCTGGTCATGTCGAGGGCAATATGGTCTTCACCTACCTCGACGCCTTCCTGCGTGATGACAGCCAGTTCGCGGACTATCTCCCGGATTATAAGAACCTCGAGGAGATGAAGGAGCACTACCAGCGTGGTGGTCTCGGCGATATGAAGTGCAAGAAGTTCCTTCTCAAGGTCATGGAGGATCTCCTTCAGCCGATTCGTGAGAACCGTGCGAAGTGGGAGACAAACATCAACGACGTCTATGACATCCTGAAGGCCGGTACGGATCATGCGGTGCAGGTAACGAACCAGACCCTCCACGAGTGCCGTGATGCGATGCGCATCAACTACTTCGATGATAAGGACGCGATGGTGAAGAGCTGGGAGTCCTGGCTGAACGAGAGCCATACGAAGAACTGATGGGCACCTGGAAGTCCCGCGGGCTCCGTGGCTCACAGCTGGAGGAGCTCATCAACCGGACGAACGAGGCCTACCTAGAGAAGAAGCTGGCGGTCGTGCAGAAGATTCCGACGCCGATCACACCGATCAACATGAACGAGGACCATACGCAGATCACACTGGCCTACTTCGATCAGAAGTCCACGGTCGACTACATTGGCCTCGTACAGGGCATCCCGGTCTGCTTCGACGCGAAGGAATGCGCCACGAATTTCTGGCCGCTGCAGAATCTGCATCCGCACCAGGTCCGATTCATGCAGGCCTTCGAGGAGCAGGGCGGCATCAGCTTTATCATACTTTCATTTACGACCCGGAAGGAGATGTACTACATTCCCTTCCGGGATATTCAGTATTTCTGGAACCGTATGCAGAACGGCGGTAAGAAATCCTTTAATATTCAGGAGATCGATCTGAACTACCGGATCCGGTCTCACAAAGATATGTTTGTGCATTATCTGGAGCCGCTGCAGCGGGATCTCGACGAGCGGGACCGCGCCGGATCGGCAGAAGAGGATGGTGCAGACATCCCGTGACCCGAACCGCCTGGGTGGATCGTACGGATATCCTCAGGATGGATGCCGGTCGACACGGATCAGTTCGATAGACGATGGAGGAGCGTAGAGCTATGAACATTATTGTGGTTGGCTGTGGTAAGGTGGGATATTCTCTCGCCAGTCAGCTGAACAGGGAGAACCATAACGTAACGATCATCGACAACAACGAGAAGGTTCTTCGACATGCGGTAGATTCACTGGATGTCATGGGTATCAACGGAAACGGCGCGATGCTGGCGATCCAGCAGGAGGCCGGTGTCAAGAATGCAGATGTCCTCATCGCCGCAACCAACTCCGATGAAATCAACATGCTGTGCTGCCTGATCGCAAAGAAGGAAGGTAACTGTAACACCATCGCGCGTATCCGTAACCCGGAGTACAAGGATGAGATCACCTACCTCCGTGATGAGCTGAACCTCGCGATGGTCATCAATCCGGAGATGGCGGCCGCAAAGGAGGTCGAGCGTCTGCTTCGCTTCCCGTCGGTCATGAAGATCGACAGCTTCTCCCGTGGCAAGATCGACCTGATCCGCGTCAAGGTGCCGGAGAACAGCAACATCGTCGGTATCCGCATGTATGACATCCCGCGTATTCTGAAGGTCAACGTCCTGATCTGCTCGATCGAGCGTGGCGACCAGGTCATCATCCCGAGTGGTAACGACGCCATCATGAACGGCGATGTCATCAGCTATATCGCGAGTGCGGATCAGTCCAACGAATTCGTCAAGCAGCTGGGCGTCGATTATAAGCCGATCCGCAGCTGCATGATCGTCGGTGGCGGCAGGGTCACCTACTACATCGCGAAGTACATGCACGACTCCCATATGAAGTGCAAGCTGAAGGTGATCGATCACGATCGTGACCGCTGCGAGTTCCTTGCCGGCGAGTTCCCTGATGCGACCATCATCAACGGTGACGGTACCGACCAGGATCTTCTGATCCGCGAGGGCATCGAGAAGACCGACGCCTTCTGTTCCCTGACCGGCTTCGACGAGGAGAACATCATGCTGTCTCTCTATGCAGGCAAGCTTTCCAACGCGCGTCTCATCACGAAGATCAACCGTATCGCCTTTGAGAACGTCACCTCTGAGATGAACCTCGGCTCTGTCATCTACCCGAAGCAGATCGTCGCGGATCACATCGTACAGTATGTACGTGCGCTGAAGAACTCTGAAGGTTCGAACGTCGAGACCCTGTATAAAATCGCCGATGGAAGAGCAGAGGCCCTCGAGTTCAAGGTGGGCAATGATCCCGCCCTCTGCAATCATACCTTCGCGGATCTGACATTTAAGAAGAACGTTCTGATCGCGGCCATCGTCCGTGAAAACCAGATCATCACGCCGCGCGGCTCCGACTTCATGCTGCCGGGCGACAGCGTCATCGTGATCACCACGAATACCGGTTTCAACGATCTCAAGGATATTCTCGCATAAGGAGCGTTCGGTAATGAACTTTAGTATGATTATTTACGTGCTCGGATGGGTGCTGAAGCTGGAAGTCGTCATCATGATCCTGCCGATCATCTGTGCACTGATCTATCAGGAATTCTGGGCTGTACAGGCCCTGGCGGTTTCCGCCGTGCTAGCGCTCGTCATCGGTACCCTGGCCACCATAAAGGGACCGAAGCGTACCGACTATTATGCGCGTGAGGGCTTCGTCATCTGTGCACTGAGCTGGATCGTAATGTCGCTGATCGGCGCATTGCCGTTTTATCTGACCGGCACGATTCCGTCCTACATCGATGCGGTCTTCGAGATCGTATCCGGCTTTACGACGACCGGTGCCTCGATTCTTGCGGAGGTCGAGCACCTTGGCAAGGGACTGCTTTTCTGGCGTTCCTTCAGCCACTGGGTCGGCGGCATGGGCGTTCTCGTCTTGGTTCTGACGATCCTTCCGCTCGGCGGCGGCTACAATATGATGATCATGAAGGCCGAGTCCCCGGGACCGGATGTCAGCAAGATTGTGCCGCGTGTTGCAGATACCGCGAAGGCACTGTATAAGATTTATGCTGCATTGACCCTCTTCTGGATCATCCTTTTCCTCCTGAGCGGCATGAGCATCTATGACTCGATCTGTATCGCCTTCGGCAGCGCCGGCACGGGTGGATTCGCCGTCCGTAACTCCGGTATGGCCGACTACAGCATGCTGAGCCAGTTCCTGATCGCCGTGTCGATGATCATGTTCGGTGTGAACTTCAATGTCTACTACCTGATGCAGAAGCGGAAGTTTCACGATGCGTTCCAGTGTGAGGAAGCGCGTGTCTACCTCGGCATCGTCGCTTTCAGTACCTTTTTCTTCGCGTTCAACATCGTGAAGATGTACGGCGGTGACTTCCTGTATGCACTGCATCACAGCTTCTTCACAGTCGGCGCGATCATCACGACCACCGGTTACGCGACCCTCGATTTCGCGACCTGGCCGCAGGCGAGCCAGATGCTCCTCCTGTTCCTGATGTTTACCGGTGCCTGCGCAGGCTCCACCGGCGGTGGCTTCAAGATTTCCCGACTCATCATCATGGTGAAGGAGATTGGAAAGGAGCTTCTCGTACTGGTACACCCGGAGGCCGTCAAGCACATCCGCCTCGAGCATAAGAGCCTCGAGCACAGCGTCGTGCGTTCCGTCAACTGTTACCTCATCATGTACGTGGTGATCTACATGGTCTCCGTGTTCCTGATCGCATGGGCAGATGATTTCGACTTCACGACGAATTTCTCCGCCGTAGCTGCGACCTTCAACAACATCGGACCGGGCCTCGCAGCCGTAGGTCCAACCTGTAATTTCAGCGCATATTCCGATTTCAGTAAAATCGTCCTGACCTTCGATATGCTCGCCGGAAGACTGGAGATCCTCCCGATGCTGCTTTTATTCCTGCCGAGAACCTGGCGGAAGTCGAACTGATGCTTCGGCATCCAGCTGGGAAACCCGGTGGAAGGCGAAGCAGATCCGTTGGCATGTACGCCATCGACAACATGCTTCATGATACGTTATATTTTGAAAGAAGGATGCATCGCGCATCCTTCTTTTTTTCGAGATGTTGTTGACTGCCTAGATTGACTTCGGGCTGATCTGCTTGCGTGTCACGAGATTGATCTATATACTGTCATGAGATTAAAAAGAAAGAAGGTCCGGGGTACCCTCTTTGTACGTCGTGTCCCCCGAACCTCTGGTATCAAAACCATGTTCAGTGTATCAAACTTCGAGCTCAGACACAATGAGGTAAACGGTTTTTTATGTTGAGAGCAATGATGCCATCCCTCCGTGCCCGTCCTGTCGTGGCAAGCTGGTCTACCGTGATCGCAAGCGCCGTATCATGAAGGGCGAAGGCGGTACCCGCAAGTGGCTGATGATCCGCCGGTTCCGGTGCAGCAAATGCATGAAGCTTCACAATGAACTGCCTGGTGTGGTGCTGCCGTATAAGCACTACGACAGTGAGGTGATCAGCGGCGTTCTCGAAAAGGTCATCACACCGGATGACCTGGATTCCGAAGACTACCCATGTGGTGAGACTATGCTGCTCTGGCTCCAGTGGCTGCAGAAGAATCTGGAGCGCATCGAGGGATATCTCCGCGCTGTGGCGTATGAGCTGTCCGACTACGACAGCCGCATTCTTCATGTCGGTGCATCATTGCTCGCCTCTCTCCAAAAATCAAACAGACGGTGGCTGGAACAGGTCATCCGGACGATCTACAACAGTGGTGGGTTTCTGGTCCCGTTCCGGCGATGAATCTATGCACCTACTTTTGTTTTCCGGTCACAGATCATGACGGTATAGTGAGCTTCATGAAGGAGGTTTACTACCATGATGACGAAAAACAAAGACTGGCAGGACGAGGTCGCGCTCCAGCGCTACACTATGATTACACCACTCCTTTCGGAGGACCTCGATAATGCAAAGCGCATAGCGATGCGGGAAAAGATCGCACAGGACAACTTAACGACCGCAAGATCGCTCTACCGA